>CALGLI010000276.1 GCA_937930265.1 uncultured Veillonella sp.
TTGCATGAAAGGAGTAAAGGATGATATTAGCAGAAGAAAAAGTTGCCACAGCTACAGCAGCAGGTGCTGAAAAAGTGGCAGAGCATGTAGAGGAAAGTATTTCCTTTGTCGGTCATATACAGACATTGGCGATAGAATATTTACCAAGCATCATTTTGGCTATCGTCGTGTTGATTGTAGGTCGTTATTTCGCTCTATTTGTAAGACGGGTGGCAGTGCAATTGATGAGTCGTGCTAGTTATGATCAAACGGTGCGTAGCTTTGCGTCTCAAATTATTTATTACACTATTTTGTCCGTAGTCGTGCTGTCTGCTTTGTCCTTAGTGGGGTTCCCGACAAATAACTTTTTGGCAGCTTTTGGAGCCTTTGGTATTGCCATTGGTTTAGCGTTACAAAATAATATGTCTAACTTAGCGTCAGGATTAATTATTTTGGCTTTCAAACCGTTTAAAGCTGGGGATTGGATTTCTGTGAATGGTGTGGAAGGGTCTGTGAAAGGCATCCATCTCATTAATACCGCCATTGCGACGAAAGAAAATCGTATTATCTTCATCCCGAACTCGGCTATTACGTCCAATAATTTGATGAACAGTAACTATGAACCAACAAGGTATATTACATTTGTGTTTGGTATTAACTATAATGCGGACCATCATCGTGCCATTGAGATTATTAAAGAGATTTTTGTGAATACAGGCAAGGTTCATAATATGGCTACTTTAGAAATTGGTATCAAAGAATTTGGCGATAGTTCTGTAAACATTGTGGCATATCCTTTAATTAATGCTAGTGATTATAAAGAAGTGTATTATGGAGTTATGTCCGATGTGAAAGATCGTTTTGATGCAGAGGGTATTGATATTCCGTATCCACAACGTGTGGTACATATGGCTAACTAATTATAATGAGGCATTAAAGTAAGAACAGTGAGGTAATTGTGGAATTTTATACGTATGCCTATGTGGTGGAACGAGGAGAATTTCGATCTCTTTTACAATATATAGTGACATCTATATTACTAGTTGCATTACTAGTTGTGGGGGTGAAAGCTATGTACAGTCGATTTGATACTAAGTTTCGTGACTTGGGAATTATCATTGTATTAGGGCTTGTGTTTTTGCTGGGCATACAAGTCAATGATTACACTCGAGATATAAATAGTGCAGAAGAATCGAACTACATGGTGCAATTCTTGAATAGTTTAAGTGAACGTGCAGATGTGCCCAAAGATAAGATTCGTGTTAACACATTGCGGGTACAGGATCGTATGATTGTCAATATCGAGGAAGCCTATTTTGAGGTAACTTTCACCATGAATAAGGATGGCTATTCTTTGCGACCAGTGGAGATGATTAACGGCAATCCTAAGGTGATAGATGTGAAGAAGGATGGGCGATAATATGTTGTCAGGATATACATTAGTATTTATCAAGCTAACCCTTGGTATCCTAGCTCTCATTTTTCAGATGAACTTGATGGGTAAAGGAAATTTAGCACCGAACTCGGCATTAGATCAAGTACAAAACTATGTGCTAGGTGGTATCATTGGTGCCGTTATCTACAGTGAAAGCATCGGTATCCTGCAAT
>CALGLI010000277.1 GCA_937930265.1 uncultured Veillonella sp.
TCTTGAAACAAAACAAGAACTGAATCCATCAGCTGTTGTAGCACCCACATTAATGGACATGGCCACAATGGCTATGCAAGAACTCCGTCATCAAGGCAAACTAAATCAATTAGATATGTCGGACGAAATCAATGCGTGCACCATCATGGTTCCCGTACAAGTGGATGGTAAAGAAGAAGAATGGCTGTTATTGTTCAAAAACGAAACCCATAATCATCCTACTGAAATCGAACCTTTCGGTGGTGCTGCCACGTGTTTAGGTGGCTGTATTCGAGATCCTCTCAGTGGTCGTGCCTATGTATACCAAGCTATGCGTATCACTGGATCTGGTAACCCTCTAGCCTCAAAAGAGCATATCTTACCTGGTAAATTACCACAATCCTATATCACTACAACCGCTGCCAAAGGCTTTTCTTCCTACGGCAATCAAATCGGCGTTCCTACAGGGGAAGTACGAGAATATTACCACGATTCCTACCGTGCCAAACGATTAGAAGTAGGTGCTGTCATCGGCGCTGTGCCACGATCTCATGTACGTCGTGAAAGCCCTGTCCTAGGAGATCTTATAATATTGCTAGGTGGTAAAACCGGCCGTGATGGCTGTGGCGGTGCTACGGGATCTTCTAAAACACATACGAAAGACTCCCTTTCTACATGTGGTGCAGAAGTACAAAAAGGAAATCCTGTGACAGAACGAAACATACAACGCTTATTCCGTATCCCAGAGGTCACTCGATGCATCAAGCGATGTAACGACTTTGGAGCAGGTGGTGTAGCCGTCGCTATTGGAGAGCTAGCAGATAGTGTTCACATATACCTAGATGCTGTTCCTACAAAATATTCTGGCCTCACTGGTACAGAGCTGGCCATCTCAGAATCCCAAGAGAGAATGGCTTGTATTATAGATCCTATCTATTGGAAACGAATCCAATCCTATTGTGCAAAGGAAAATCTGGAGGCTACCATCGTAGGAGAAGTGACAAATACTGGACGCCTAGTGATGGACTTTCGAGGAGAAACTATCGTCAACCTACATCGTCAGTTCTTAGCTACCAATGGAGCCACACAATGTGCTACAGCTCATATCGAGTCGCCAAGAGCAAACTACTATCCTTCCTTTGTTACAAATCTTCCTTCCCAATCTACAACAGTCAAAGCTTCCTTAGAAACACGCTTTCATCATACCTTGCAAGATTTGAATAGTACATCTCAAGAAGGATTGCGTACTATGTTTGACTCTACCGTCGGTGGGAATACAGTGCTCTTTCCTTTCAGCGGAACCTATCTGAAAACTCCAGTCCAAGGGATGGTAGCAAAACTTCCCGTGGTACAGGGAACTACCACGACTGCAAGCATCATGACCCATGGTTTTGATCCATATCTATCAGAATGGAGTCCCTACCATGGCGCTCAATATGCGGTACTCCTTAGCTTAGCGAAATTAGCCGCTTTAGGAGGAGATATTTCTAAAGCCTATCTAAGTTTTCAAGAGTATTTCGAAAAACTCAACAGTCCTATCTCTTGGGGTAAAGTGGTATCTTCTCTATTGGGGGCCTATGAGGCGCAACGCCAATTAGGTGTAGCCGCCATTGGTGGCAAAGATTCTATGAGCGGTACATTCCAAGATCTCCATGTGCCACCTACTCTTATTTCTTTTGCCGTCACCACCGAGGATATCCACCGCATACTATCCCCCCACTTTCATGAGGCACACCATCATATCCTATTGCTCCATGTACCAGAGCTATCTGATGGTACACCAAATTGGTCCGCCTTTACAGAGCACTGTAAAACCTTGCGATCCTACAATATCATGCAACAAGTGTATAGAGCGTATGTAGTCGAACAGGATGGCATCGGACCTGCTACTGTGAAAGCTTGTCTAGGCAATGCCATTGGCTGTGTGTACCATACGGAAAATCTACAACGATTAGCTACTACTATATCTGCTATGCATGAAAAACGAGAAATAGAAGAATTAGACACAACTCAATCCTGTGCCAATCCATCAGAAAATCATAGTGCTAATACAGTGGAGAATCATGGTACCAATCCATCAGAGGAGCATAGTCACCATACCGATCTAACTCCTGAAGATATGTTGTTCTACCCCTTCCGTGGTTCTTTCCTCATAGAGGTGGATACTATAACCGCTCAATCATTACAGGCTATGCCTCACATTTACCACATTGCTACTACGCATAGAAATCCTACTATCGTCATAGAGGATACTACGCTGCCCTTGCATGACTTGTGTCAATCCTATGAAAGTACCTTGAGGTCTATCTTTCCTATCTATGCAAAGGAAACTGTCTCTGTCACAAAGGACCTCTCAGCCTCAAAGATAGAAATAAATACTACAGAATCTTATGTATCAAATGAACTACAGATTACAGAATCTAGTGCTTTGTGTAAGCCCCTTGATGTATCAAATATGTTAGGCAATAGCAATAGAGCAAAGATTTTCTCTTCTGATAACAAACTATTACACACTACACAAAACAAACTAGGTAGTAAGCATCCCTCTCTATCTCATCCTAAAGTGCTCATTCCTGTATTCCCTGGCACTAATTGTGAATACGAATCTACGCGGGCTTTCACAGAACAGGGTGCAAAGGTAGAAACGCTTGTCATTCGCAATCGAAGTAGCCAAGACTTACATGAATCCATACAAGCCTTACAACGCAGTATAGACAGTGCTCAAATTGTATATTTTCCGGGCGGATTCAGTGGCGGTGACGAACCAGCTGGGTCCGGTAAATTTATAGCTACACTGTTTCACAATCCATATTTGCAAGAGTCTTTAGGAAATTTATTATATAAGCGTGATGGTTTAGTGCTTGGTATATGCAATGGGTTTCAAGCGCTCATTAAATTAGGTCTTTTACCCACTGGGCATATACAAAAATTAACTGAAACTAGTCCTACCTTGACCTACAACACCATCGGTCGCCATATCTCTAGTATGGTTCATACTAAAGTGATTTCCACTGCTTCACCATGGCTGAGTGCCTGTGATATAAACACTATCTATACTGTGCCTATTTCTCACGGAGAAGGACATTTCTTTGCGTCCCCAGAACAAGTTCACGAACTCTATGTAAATGGTCAAGTGGCTACCCAATACGTAGATCTCTTAGGTAATTACAACACTAGTCCCCGTTGGAATCCTAATCAATCCATGGGTGCTGTAGAAGGCTTACTCAGTCCTGACGGGCGTGTATTTGGAAAAATGGCCCATGTAGAACGCATCGGATACGGCGTTCATAAAAATATAGAAGGTCAACTTGTGATGCCAATCTTTGCATCAGGAGTCAAATACTTTACAGACTAGTACACTCATAGAGCCCTCTCACTCAATACGCTGAACCCCAAACTATAAAAAGGACTGACTATTTAAATAGCTAGTGCTAAGAGCCTTTTATATGAACACACCCCCACATTTGACAAAGAGGCTGAAAAACACAAATAGAGGAAGATGGAGTAAAGGCATCCATCTTCCTCTATTGTTATATTGCTTACAAAAAAAAGAGGCTATGACAACATGTAACACACGTATCATAGCCCTTTATATATCATGTATGAATTATGATTAACCCACTTCTGGTTCTAATAATCCATATTTACCATCATGACGGCGATATACAACGTTCATGATTTCAGTATCTTCATTGAAGAACATAAAGAAGTCATGTTCCAATAGATTCATTTGTAAAATCGCTTCTTCCACACTCATAGGACGAACGGTAAAGTTTTTGCGACGCACTACTTCTAATTCTTTTTCTTCTGGAATCGCTTCCACTGGTGTTACATCTACATGGAATCCAGTTTCTTTACGGAATCGTTTTGCCAACCGTGTTTTATGTTTATGGATTTGACGAACAATTTTATCCACCACTAAATCAATGGCAGCATACATATCTAAATGGTTTTCTACACCACGCAATACTACACTTTCTACGAAACATGTCACTTCTACTTTGCGTTCTTCTTTTTCCACGGATAATACAACTTGCACTGTCACAGGAGTTTCAAAATAACGAGATAACTTATCTACTCGCTTTTCAATATATTCACGTAACGCTGCTGTCACTTCAAGATTTTTGCCTCGTACTGTTAATTTCATAGTGCTCATCCTTTCTGTATTACCTATAAATAAGTACCATATTTATATATTTCTACAGAAATCCTTAAAACCCTTTTTTATTTTTCAATTTTTCCTAAAGTAATTTCACTTTGTTACTCTACA
>CALGLI010000278.1 GCA_937930265.1 uncultured Veillonella sp.
TTCAATAATATGTCGTGCTTCTAATGTGTCAGACACTTCTGCATTCTTAGCTAGTAATTCTTTTGTTTTAGCCATGGCTGCCACACCATCTTGTTCATGAGCCTTAGAAATACGATCCACTACAGTACGCACTTTTTTCACTGTATCTTTCGAAGATGGATTCGTGGTAACCTGAAAGATTCGTTCTTCCAAAAAGTACATTTTCTCTCCATCATATTCGCCTTTCGGTTCAAAGAGGCGTATAGACATATCAGAGAGTTTTATACTTACAAAAGCATATAATTTTTGTGTTACCGTAGGTAACACCACTCGATGTTCTACTAATTTTGTTGCTAAGGAACCATCTTCTTCAGAGTAAAGTTGATGCGTATACCCATCATGGGCTTTACAAAGTAAGATACAAAGGTAGTCTTGTTCCCCTTTGGCTTCACAGACAATCATATCTAGTACACAAGGATCCATTGCTTGTGCCATGTAGGTAAACAAAGTATCTCCTAGGTCTTTCCCAAACTCTACTAAAGATACTTCTTGATTCTCTAATTGTTTTACCTTTCTGCCCCATGGTGTTTGATCCGAAATATAGCCAGTTCGTGCACCAGGATCTTGTAATGCTTTCATCACATGCATTTCAAGATAGCTCTGTATTTCTGGTTCAGTAATATCCATAGGATGGTCTGAATAGGCAGACATAGAAGACGTAAAGTCAAACACTTCCAGTACAGCTGCATTAATTTGCATAGTTCCTCCTCAATAACAAAGAGCTTTGCCTTTGCAAAGCTCTTATGCTATTATCTATTATCTTTCACATAGTGATAGGTAGTTTCCAGTCCTTTTTGTAATGTCCACTTAGGCATATACCCTAAACATTGTTTAGCTTTTGCAGTACTCAATAAAGAATGTTTAATGTCACCAATACGCGGTGCTTCATAATGACGTTCTACTGTAGTGCCAGCAATGTGCTCTAATGTGTCGATTAATTCATTCACAGAAATTCCAGTTTCTGTACTCACATTGATGACCCCTGTTACATCATTATCTAACCCCAATATATTAGCTTCCACTACATCATCTACATAAACAAAGTCACGTGTTTGCTCACCATCGCCAAAAATTTTAATGGATTCACCATTCGCCACATGTTCGCAGAAAATGCTAACAACGCCTCCTTCACCGCCATTCCCTTGACGTGGTCCATATACATTAGAATAGCGATAGCAAATATAGGGTAATCCAAAAGATTCTTGGTAAATACGCAAATAGCCTTCCGTAGTTAATTTTGTCAATCCATAGCAAGAACGAGGGACTCCTGCCAAATCTTCTGTCAAAGGTAATACCTCTAAATCACCATATACGGCAGCAGAGGATGGCATAAGGAATTTTTTTACACCCACTTTGACGGAGGCTTGTAATAAGTTCAATAGTCCCATTAGATTGATATCACAATCTTCTGTTGGATGTACCATGGATTCTGCTACTACTGTTTGGGCTGCCTCATGAAATACATAGTCCGGTTGAAAGTCATCAAACACATCATGTATCTTTTTATCACGTATATCCAATTCTAAAAATTCAGCTTGTTCATTCACAAATGTCCGTAATCCACTGCTTAAATTGTCAATGACAAGTACACGATGTCCCTCTCGAATCAATCTGTCTACTAGATGTGAGCCAATGAACCCAGCACCGCCTGTTACAACTATATTCATATTCCTCATTCCTGTATCAATGACTGTCTTAGTAATATAAATTATACACCGTATCTAATATAGTGCAATAGTAAGTATCCTATGGCACCCTTAAGCGTCTATATACTGAACTAATTGCTCGCAGTGTTCTTTTGCTTGTCTATGAATCACTTGTAGCTGTTCATCTTCACCTGTATAGAGCATATTGCCAGTGAATACACCACCTTTAAAATTTATTTTACAGAACTTACAAGTAGCTTCACAAGTTTTAAAGATTTCATCAATGGTAATGCCTTTATCACCATGCAAGGCATATTCATCATTACCACAAGCAGCGGTAAGACCAACAACCATATCCTTACCAGCTACTGCATAGGTATCTGCTCCATAGGCCCAACCATAAGCAAACACTTCTTCAAACCATCTCATAATCAGCGATGTTAAAGAGTACCAAAATAGAGGAGACTGAATCACAATTGTATCCGCCCATAACAGCTTCTCACGTTCTGCCTCTACATTGATTTTGTAATCTCCGTAGAGCACTTCCAAACGATCAAACTCAGCCTTAGGATATTTTTCTTTAAGCAATGCGAGAATCTCTTTGTTTGCCACAGAATTTTCTTCGTGGGTATGACCTGTTACAATTAAAATGTTTTTCATTTCAATACCTCCCCTAATTTAGATACTTATATAGTACACTCTATTATCGTTCTCGTTGGATATCATAGTCTGTACCATTTGTCCGAATGGTAACAGTTCCCATCGTATCTGTACGATAGATATCTACATGTTCTTCCAATAAACGTGCCATGGCTTTCTCCCCAGGATGTCCATAGGAATTATGTAAACCTGCAGAAATAACAGCTGCTTCTGGTCGAACAGAACGAATAAAATCTTTTTGACTGGACCCATTACTACCATGGTGTCCTACTTTTAAGATTTTACTAGACATTTTTGTATTTTGCTCTTTGATGAGACGTGCTTCTTCTTCTTTTTCCGCATCACCAGTCATAAGCATAGAAAATTTACCAAATGTCAACTTACCTACAATGGAGTTATTATTTTGATGGACTTGACCTTTCTTATCTCCCAATACTTCACCTTTCCAAGGGGCATAGACCTCAAAATACGCTCCATTACCTAAGTCTAACCGATCACCTTTATGGAGTGTTTCATGATGAATCTGTTTTGTGTCTATCGTTTTTAAATAGGTTCTATAGGTACCACTATCAATGTCAATCCCATTATCATAGACATGTTTGATCGGGATTGCTTTGGCAATGGCATAGAAACCGCCAATATGGTCCGCATGAGGATGTGTCAGTATCACATTGTCTAATTCTTTCACACCATATTTTTTTAATAAGGCTACCACCTGTGGTCTATGTTCAATATCTCCTGTATCAATCATTGAAAATCTATCGCCAATTTGAAGTAAAATTGCATCTCCTTGTCCAATGTCTAATACATGGATTTTCATAGTACCAGTTGGTGCTTGTGTAGATTGACTCACTTCTGCTTTTGCAGAATTTGCATTCACCTGTGAAAGTTCTTTTCCACAGCCCAATAGACTGAGTAGTGATAGTACCAACACACCTAACAAGAGTAGATATTTATATATTGTTTTTTTCATTTTGAAGTACTTTCTAATTTCTACGTATTATCACGATTATCACAGAGGTATCATTCGCATATAACCATCCATAGAGGGTAATACTCGACCAAGTCGCTGTGCCACTTCTGTAGGAGTAAATCCTGGACCAAGATCATCGAGTGCTATATCTCCGGCTCGACTATGGGCATACACAGCAACATTAATAGCATTCATAGGATCCTGCTCTTGATTCAACAGGGAACCAATTACACCAGCTAATACATCACCCATGCCGCCAGTACCCATATAAGGATTACCCGTCGTTGTTAGATATACTCTACCAGCTGGGTTAGCTAGAATCGTTGGCTGTCCTTTAAGCACTACATATACATTGTACTCTTCTGCAAATGCATTAGCATATCCAATAGGGTCATTGAATAGTTCTCTTATATGTATTCCTGTAAGAGCAGAAAATTCACCTAAATGCGGTGTAACTACAACGGCATATCCTTTTTCACCTAATATATACGAGCACTGTTTTAACAGCGCTATATCACTAGCAATCGCCATGAGTCCGTCTGCATCAATTACCATGTGGCTATCTGTAATAGATTGCATCCATTGAAGCAAATGTTTCCTATCTGTACTACTTCGACCGCCACCGGGTCCAATGACTACTGTGCTATTCCCATCTAGTTGCTCTACAGTATTACAATCACGAATCATCATTTCAGGGCGACTCAAAGATCGCAATGCATCTAGGTTATTCGCACAAGATACAATAGTAACTTTTCCAGCTCCACTACGTAAAGCTCCTTCAGCGCTTAATATGGGTGCCCCATAAATTCCAGGAGAACCACCCACAATATAGACGTGACCATTGGTCCCTTTATGGGCAATGGAAGAACGAGCCTCTATATACAAGGAATCTTCATTGTTCCAATAGATTTCTGGCCAATTATGCCCCGAGTCCCACAAGGCATGATGGGGAAAAGGATATCCAATACTACCTAAAGTTATTTTTCCTACAAATTGTCTCCCTGGATACATAAGCATTCCAACTTTAGGGGCTAACAATGTAATTGTTTCATCTGCCCTAAATGAAAACACACCAGCATCACCTGTTAAGCCATTGACACCACTAGGAATATCGATGGCAATACACTTTCTAGTATCACTATGAGAACGCCATTCTTTGCATTTCTCAAATATAGCTCCTATCTGTCTTGGTAGTTCACCATGGAAACCAGTGCCAAACACACCATCTACCACAATGCTTATCTTCTGTAATATATGGGAAGGTATTACATTTCCATTAGACTCCATCATCTCATCAGTCACAATCACAATAGAATCTTCTAAGGTGTGGACCACCTTCCATTGTTGTTGAAACAATGGAGAACCTTCTTCTGGATTCCCACATACAACAACATAGGGAGTCACTTCAGGCACTTCTGTTAGCAAGCGAGCTGCCACTAGGGCATCACCACCATTATTGCCAATACCACAGAGAAAGAGAACTCCCTTAGGACCATCTATTTCTTGTATATGGTTGTGCAGTACTTCAAACACAGATCGTCCTGCTTGTTCCATCAAATGAGATACTGGAAGTCCTAAACTTTCAATATATTGATCTACTATAGTAACTTGCTTTGGTGTTAATAGTCGCATAGGTCTATCCTCTAATATACAATGACAGTACTCGTAGCATATTCACGACAATGGCTAATAGAAACTTGCATCGTTTCGTATCCTAATGCTTTCATTTGTTGTCCAAAATAACCTGTACAGGTAAGAACAGGAGCCCCCCATGCATCATGGGTAACCTCGATGTCCTGCCAAGAACCGTGGCGAAACCCTGTCCCCAAGGCCTTTACACAAGCTTCTTTAGCCGCAAAGATGCCCGCAAAGGATGCTACTGCTTGTTTATTACGTCCCCACGCATAGTTTCGTTCATATTCTGTGAATACTCGTTGTAAAAAACTGTCCCGTTCAATAGCCTGTTCCATGCGATGGATTTCTATAATATCTGTACCTACTCGAATCATCTTAGCCTCGTAATTTGGCAATCATCATCGCTCTATCTTCTGCTCCGAATACAGCAGAACCTGCCACTAATAGAGTAGCCCCTGCTTCACGAACTAATGGAGCTGTTTCCAAGTTAATACCACCATCTACTTCTACAACAGCTTTTGTATTACCTACAGAATCCAACAAAGCACGGGCCTGTCTTACTTTTTTCACTGCATTAGGAATAAACGATTGACCGCCAAATCCTGGATTTACGCTCATAATTAGAATCAAATCTAAATCTTCTGCAATATCTTCTAGTAAGGATACGGGCGTAGATGGATTTAAAGAAACACCTGCTTTCATGCCGGTTGCTTTGATAGCTTGAATCAAACGATGCGCATGTGGCACAGCTTCCCAATGAAAGGTGAAATACTCTACGCCTATCTTGGCATACTCTTCTACATAATCACCTGGATTTTCTACCATTAAGTGCACATCAAAAGGCAACTTTGTATGGGGCCGTAATGCTTTTACCACGGGAGCACCAAATGTTAAATTTGGCACAAAATGTCCATCCATCACATCAATATGTAATACATCAGCACCACCTTCTTCGATGGTACGAATATCTTCTCGCAAATTAGAAAAATCTGCCGATAACATAGATGGGGCAATTTGAATCATTTTATCGTCTCCTTTGATCTTCAAGTTCTGATTTAATTGTCAAGTACGATTGGTATCGCTGCTCACTAATCTGACCATTAGCTAAAGCATCTTTCACAGAACAAATCGGTTCATGACTATGGGAACAAGGACTAAACTTGCATCCCCTATCATGGTCACCAAACTCGGGGAATGTATGCACTAACTCTTCTACGGTCATCCCCGTATGTTCTAAGGCGGAAAAACCTGGTGTATCCATGATAAATGAACTTTCATCTAAACTGTATAAAGAGGCATGGCGCGTCGTATGACGCCCCCGTTTTATCTTATCGCTTACCGCTCCTGTTTGAAAGGCAAAATTCGGATCTACTGCATTGAGCAAACTACTTTTACCTACTCCAGAAGGGCCGGCAAAGGCACTGATTTTACCATGTAATACATGGCGTAACTCATCAATCCCTTCACCAGTATACGTGGACGTACAGAGTACAGTGTAACCGATATTTTCATAGATAGATTTCAGTTTCACCGTATCTTCTGTATGCAAATCGTATTTATTAATCACTAGTACTGGAGGAATATGACTATGATGAATCATCACTAATAAACGATCCAAAAGTAAAGGATGAATGTCTGGCTCTCGTGCAGCTACTACTACAATGACTTGGTCAATATTGGCAATGGCTGGTCTACGTAATGAGTTTCTTCGCTCTTCAATGGTATCAATCCAACCATCTTCTGTAATGGTTACCGTATCTCCTACTAAGAGAGAATATCGTTCTTTTTTTAATCGCCCACGCACTTTACACTCATGCACCTCACCACTTGGTGTTTGCACGTAAAAGTAACCATTCATATTTTTAATCACAACACCTTGTTTCATCATATCTCCTATAAGGATTGCTCTTGTACTAATGTATTATTTAAGTAAATCTGAACTCGTACATTGCCGGATCCAGACACACTTTTTACAATGCGGTCTCCTGGTGCATTAGTGCCATCATAGACAACACGTCCACCGTCATCATCGATGACTACTAATTTCACATGTTGCGAGGCACGTCCATTCGGCACCGTTACATCCACAACACCTTTCGTAGCACCTTGCTTCGCATTAGTTCCATCTTTTTTACCATCTTTTGGTTGTCCTACTAACGTAATACTTTCATCCCGTTTCACCGAAGAACCTGGCGCAGGGCTGACAGCGGTAACAACAGCAGAGTCTTCATTAGAACCAGAAATTTTACTAATACTTAAGCCTAAATTCCCTAAAGCTTCTTTCGCTTCTTTAATGGTCATACCTACAACATTCGGAATCTCTACGGTAGTCGATTTAGTTTGATTAATTGTAATATCTACCGTAGCACCTTTAGAGGCTTTACCTCCAGCTTGTAAGCCTTGACTAATGACAACTCCATCATCTTTGCTTGTATCGTTAGCATAGGATATCCTACCAATGGATAACCCTAAAGCTTTCAGCTTTTCTCTAGCTTGGTCAAAGCTCATACCTTGCAAGTCCGGTATAGTAATATCTCCCGCACCTTTGCTCACAACTAAATGTACCATACGCTGTTCTTTAACAGATTCACCTGCTTCAGGGCTTTGAGATATTACTTGTCCCGCTGGTACATCTGAATTGGTTACTTCTGAACTAGACACTCTAAGATGACGTTCTTCCA
>CALGLI010000279.1 GCA_937930265.1 uncultured Veillonella sp.
CTATGGCACACGTCTTTATCAAAGTAGTTTCGATGAAGATATGAAAGGCTCATACCTTTCCGTCAATTCTGATCCCTATGGTATACCCGTCACATACACAGGCTATGCCCTACTCTTCTTTGGATTAATTGCCATGCTTATTGAGCCAAAAGGAAACTTTCGTCGACTGCTTCGTAGCAACAGCAGGAAATCCATTGTATCATTATTACTGCTTCTGACATGTACATCACCTATCATCGCACAGCCTTCATTAACCCGCGAAACAGCCAATGAATTTGGAAAAATATTCGTTGTCTACAATGGTAGAATCTGTCCAATGCAAACTTACGCCATAGACTTCACAAAGAAACTCTATGGCAAAAAGAAATACAAAGACTTCACTCCCTGTCAAGTACTCACGGGGTTCATGTTCTGGGGTAAAGAATGGATGAAAGAACCAATCCTTAGAATAAAAGGCAATGAACTACGTGATAAGTTAGGTTTAAGTGAATATACATCCCCTATGAGCCTTTTTGGGCAACAAGGCTATATCCTTGGACCATATCTTCAAGATGCGCAGAATCAGCCAAACGAAGCCGTGTCCAAACAACTGCTTGACATAGATGACAAGATGATGCTCCTCATGGACCTCATGCAAGGGAAAACACTCAAGATGTTTCCTTACACATCACTCCAAGGCACGACCGAATGGTTTGCACCCACCGATCGTATGCCCAAAGCTATGCCCAAGGCACAACAACAGTATATTCGTACAATTCTCTCATTAGCAAGACAACTGGCCAACCAAGGGAATACAGGTATGCTAAATGAACTTACACAGAAGTTACAAAAGTATCAATACGCATACGGAGGTAATACAATACCTACACCAACTGAGATAAGAGCTGAGAATATATATAACTCTTACTCCTTCACAACTTTTCTCTTCATCGGAAATCTAATCTTAGGACTACTGTCCATCTTATTCCTTAACAAAAAGAGAGCTTATAGAATATTTACCTGTCTCATGGGCTTATCATGGCTCATTCTCACATTTACATTAGCGTTAAGGTGGATTATCAATGGGACAATTCCTATTGCAAATGGCTATGAAACAATGCTTTTACTCTCATGGCTCATTATGATTGTATCAATCCTCACAACCTATAAGATGCAACTGATGACTACCTTCGGTCTACTCATGAGTGGATTCATGCTACTCGTAAGCCATCTTGGCGAGATGGACCCTAGTATTACACCACGTATGCCTGTATTGAACAGTCCGCTACTAAGTATACATGTCAGTATTATAATGATATCTTACGCCTTATTCTCTCTAACATTTATCTGTGCAATTGCATATTTCCTCACATATAGAAGCAAAAAGGCAAACATCATTCAAACAAATAAGCAACTGACCACTCTCTCACAAATATTTCTCTATCCTGCTATAACCACTCTCGGGTTAGGAATTTTTATAGGAGCAATATGGGCAAACATCAGTTGGGGTACTTATTGGGGATGGGATCCAAAGGAAACATGGGCACTTATAACGTTAATGGTATACGCTATAGTGCTCCATAAACAAAGCCTACCAACTTTCCGTAAACCGCTTAATTATCATCTATATATGATTATAGCATTCCTCTCAATATTGATGACCTATTTCGGTGTAAATTATGTTCTTGGAGGGATGCACTCCTATGCATAAAGAATAAAAATAGATTAATACTTCAACTAAGGATAAGCAGAGAAAACGAAATGTATATGTGTTGCATTTCATTTCCTCTGCTTTTCTTTT
>CALGLI010000280.1 GCA_937930265.1 uncultured Veillonella sp.
CCCTATAATAAAGGGAACTAAATCTTTATGCCATAATTATATACTATCTTGCTGCAAAATACAAGAATTGCTTTTGCATAGGACGGTGTCAGGTGCAAACTTGCGCTTTGCTTAGTTTGCTGTTCGGCATGGTATTAATTTTATATAAACAATCTGAATAGATCGTGCTATAATAAAAATGGTAAGAGTCATTGACGTGTTGTTAGGCTCATCTCTTCCTGTAACGGGAGGAGGTGGTACTATGAAAAAATTTAAGAACTATGATCGCTTGATCTTGATTCTAAAATTACTAGTACGTCTCATTGATTGGTTTAACTAATTAATGAAAAAGCCTAACGTAACAATAAGTGTTCTCAGCACTTATACACGTTAGGCTTATCATTCTTGCAAATTTCGAGATGAGCCTAACGCCAGCTACACGTTGATGGCTCTTCCTTTGTTGACTTAATTATAGCACAGATTATGGGTGCAATACAATCGTTTCTTGTTTCGCTATGATTCGTCTCTTGTTTTGCTATGAAGCCTTGTAGTGTTCTTTAATAGCATAAGGGAAGAGCACGGAATACCCCTCTCAAACGGTATTTCATGATGTATCGTCACTTGTTTCGCTATGCAGCCTGTGGCGTTCTTTAAAAGCATAAGGGAAGAGTACGACATATTCCGACCCGAACTGATACAGTGGTTAGGTTTGCTCCGGAACATGTCGTGCTCTTCTGCGTTTGTGTGATTTAGGTAGTGAGGGGCGCCACAAAGGCTGTTACGCCTAACTGCATTCCTCTAGGGGAAGGGAGTGTGGGTATTTGTTCGAGGCCTGTATGCTAGCTTCTCTATAGTCAGGATATAGCTTATACCTAGGCTATTATAAATGCACAATAACGGCGAATATTTGCATACATTCAAGTATACAATGTGGTATACTTTATATATCCTCGTTTCATCATGAAAGGAGGTGACTTTCATGTTTGAGGAGTTTTACCCACAAGTAGGCAACTTTCTAGCCCCTGTAATTCAAGGTATCATGATTTATGTTATTTCTCACATATTGATTGAGATCTTCAAAAACAGAAAATAGAAAGACAAAAAGGACGGCTCGCACCCGTCCTTTTTTGTTACCCTCATGATGAGGAGTTTTACACCTTATGTCACAATTATATACCATGTTGCCACAAAATACAAGAATTGCTTTTGCATAGGACGGTGTCAAGTTTTTGTTCAAAAAATAATTGATTAACTTTAAAAGAGGGTTCCTTGTTACTAAAGAATCCTACGTCCACCATGTTTAATTGCTTGTAACCATCCGTTACTTTTCTTTTCTACACCTGGGATTGCAGTTCTAGGTGTTGGAGAGTACGTAATATATGGATATGGCTTCCGCATTTTCTTAGCAGCTACTTTCACTGAAGATAGTACTTTTGCGGTTTCTACATCACTGAAATAATTGAAGTTATCGTCTCTGTATGCTTTCATGACGAATTGTTGGATAGATTCATTGTTATCGGCTAGTACACGTAGCTTAGCGATCATTTCTGCCCCTTTTTCACTCCATCCTAGTGGGCGAGAGCTTAAGCGTGCAGATAAAATGTGACTCACATGCGCCTCTGTACTGCTACGAATATCAGGTCTAAGCAGGCTAGCCCGTGCATACTCCCATTGGTTCTCAATGTACGTAGCACCATCTACAATCTGTTTCATACGATGTGGATAGGCTTTTTTCATTTGCTCTACATAGGATTCAAATCTCGCTTTATCATTGGTTTCTAAACTTGCAAACACCTCTTTTCGACTTCGTTTTCCACAAATCTTGGTCATATATTTAAATAGATGAAATCTATCTAAAATAAACTCACTGTTTGGAAGCTCATCTAGGCCCCGTTTAATCCACCTAGCACCATCGCCAATAATATACACCTTATGGCTACCCACATAGGCTTCTGCCAAGTAGCTGTCTATCTGCATCCAAAACTCTTCAGGTGTTTCTAACCCTGTAAAAGAATGCTTTTCTATTAACTCCGTGCGGTTAGAACCCACATCCACTTTGTCCGTATATACAGTGGCTAACTTCATATTAATATTCTTACCTGTTTGTAAACTTACATGATCTTCATCCACTTCAATATACACAGTTTCAGCAGACTTTGGTTCTACTTCTATTAGTAGTGTTGTCGGCGGTGTTGGAAGGTTATGCACTAAATTCTTTACAGACTGCCGTGAAAGTTTAGTTGGAGTAGAAGCTTCCACTGCCTTAGCATAACTCATAGATATAGCATGTTTAATAATTTCACTGGCACAATAGGGCTCGATTCGTTTATGCGAAAGTAGCTCTAATAATGCATCTAATAGATATACATACTCTCCAGTTACTTTGTCTTTGTAATACCTTCGTGTAATTTTCACCTCTCCCCATTTAGTAGTAAGCGTTCGTTCTCGACCTTTCTCTTGTACATGATAGCGCTTTTCTTGTTTAATACGTTCGTAGAGTTGATCATCTAACTTAGAGAAATACTCCTCTAACATCATAATCGCCATACCATTAATTAACGTTGAAAAGTCTTCCATAAGGTGAAAGAATAAATACATTTCTTCATTATTAAATATCTTATTTTCAGAAAAGTTAAAAAAGTCAGTGCAATTATCTGCTACCTGTTGTAAAATAAATTCCATAAGAAGGTCTCCTTTGCTTTGAGTTATTTGAACACATTCATTGTAACAAAGGATGACCTTCTTTTTCTATTTCATTTTTCCCACAAACATTTTACACTAACTTCCCTACATCCATAAAACTACATTTTATATTTTTTAAACCAAAAGAGCCCTTAAG
>CALGLI010000281.1 GCA_937930265.1 uncultured Veillonella sp.
GTGAGTGATGATTAGCACCGCATTCTCTTCATTATGGAAACGGTTTACACCTTCAGATACGATACGAACCGCATCTACGTCAAGACCAGAATCAGTTTCATCAAGGATAGCCAATTTAGGATTCAAAATAGACATTTGAAGAATTTCATTTTTCTTTCTTTCACCACCGGAGAAACCTTCGTTCACATAACGATTAGCATAAGATGTGTCGAAGGATAACTCTTCCATTTTTGCTTTCAATTCTTTTTTGAAAGCCAAGGCCCGTACGTTTTCACCAGTGATTGTATTTTTCGCCGTACGAATAAAGTTTTCTACTGTAATCCCAGGCACAGAAATTGGATGTTGGAAAGACATGAAAATACCTTTTTTCGCACGATCATTTACCGCTTCTTCTGTAATATCTTCCCCATCAAATACGATGGAACCTTCTGTTACCTCATAAGCAGGATTGCCCATGATTACATTGGCCAATGTAGATTTACCGGCACCGTTTGTGCCCATTACTACATGGATTTCACCTTTATTAATTGTTAAATTGATGCCCTTTAAGATTTCTTTCTCTTCAATAGAGGCACGTACATTATCTACGCGAAGTAATTCTGCCACGTATGTCACTCCTTATCAACTCAGATATTATATAAAAAAGAAGACTAGTTAAGTCTTAGAATATGTCGAATGCCGTAAAAAAACGGATTCCACCAAAGTGTAATCCGCTGTCATATTCATAGCATGAGAACGCCACTTTGGCTGACATCTAAAATAGTAAATATACTATCTGTATTATACCTTGTATAGACGAGAACCGCAAGTTAATTTCTACTATTTCACTATGATTTTAATGATATGTTGATATACCATTTATTCATTTATAGCATATTGAAATGTAATTTCTCTACCCAGAGACTCAACAATTTTTATTATACCGAATTTTATCAATATTGTAAATGCTATTCCCTACTTTTTTCAGGGATATAAGGTATTTTAGTGTCTCTATACTACTAATCTTCCTTTCTATAGGTATACTAATAAGATTCTCTCCAGTATGAGGCCTATCTTTCCATATCACGCAAATACTTAAGCAAGATATATAATTCATAAGTTAAGCTCGGTCCTCTACTTCTATATTAGCCTTGAGTAGCTATAATAAATTTAAGCATTCCTTTGGATAACATTATGTATAGAAATAGACATATACTCTATTACTTTGAGCGTTATAGCAGTTTCTCAGAAGTACATAAAGCATATGTCTATATAAACCAAAGTCACTATGGTAAAGGATAATCCTCTACTTTTCTAATTATAAATTGGAAAAATCTAATGTAGCGAAATAATCGTCCAATGTTTCTGCTCGGCGAATTTGTGTGACACTTCCATCTTCATGCAGTAACAATTCAGCAGAACGTAATTTACCATTGTAGTTGAAACCCATGGCATGACCATGTGCCCCA
>CALGLI010000282.1 GCA_937930265.1 uncultured Veillonella sp.
TGAAATAAGAACAACGGTATTAAAAGTTTTGGAGGATATCAGACAGGAGCATAAACCGCAAGATATCCATGCTAGTAATCGCATGTATGACATTTGTGATGACATTATTAAACATAATGCACCGCGCAAAAAAGATGCTTGGGATACGTACGACTCCTTGGATAATTTATTTAGTAATTATCGCCGCTTTACAGAGCGCATGAGCAATGAACTTGCTTCCGTAGGAGCGGTCATCACAAAAGAAGGATCGCATTTCAAAGCGAAACTAGGTGGACAAGATCGGTACACGATTACATTAGCTAGCTCTCCAAGTGATGTAAATGCTGGTAAAAGAACTGTGGCAGATATTAAATTGCGGTGGTTTAAGAAATAATTTAGGAGTCAGTTTTAATTTGAATCCCGCCCATACCAAGAGATGTTTTAATCCCTACACCAGTAAACTGTGAATAAAATAATAATAACATAGCTAATGGTGCTAGGGAGTGGTTCTTTTTAAAGCGAACAGTATAGTACCCTATAAAAGCAGGTATCTTGGTGCGCTCTATACGATAGAGTTTAAACTGTATTTGATAGTCAACCAAGGTGGTAGCTTGACATAATTCTTTAGCTAATTCTGGCGCTGTAAAGGTATAGGTTTCAGAAAAAGTATTCCACCGTTTTAATAAACTTTGAAAGATGCGTTCTAAATCGGGGAACGGTTGATAAGCATCTTGAGACTTAAAGCTAGTGCAAGTTTTGAAGTTGATTTGTAGCTCTTGAATATCTGCCGGCTCATCTAGATTGGGACCTAATAGTAATTCACATAGAGCATCGTGTGAAGTGGAGGATATGCTAGTACTTACAATATCTAGGTAGAGTTGTTTTTGATGAACAAATACTTTGTTGGGCAGAGCTTTTAACATAGAACGAAATTGAGTCTCACAGGTGTAGGAAAAGGTGATGATACGCCAGATATAGGAGTGGCTTTTGTCATCAAAGAATACAAATTGTCGATAAGGATGTACCTGACTGCGGTGGAGTTCTGTGGCATAGTCTGTATCGATGTATTGCATAATGATACCGTGAAATACACTGCCCATGGATTGATGGATAGGTAGATCGGTTTCAAATTTTATAGTGATATCAAAGGTTGTAATTGGTTGTAGCATATAAGCCTCCTAATAGGCAAAATCAGACTATTTTACTTGAGAATAAATAATAAAAAGAGGAGTTTCATGAATTAGGTAGAATTATATAAAGATGAAGTGTTTTAACAAATTGTATATGGATTCTATGATTTACATAGGTTACTATTATCTTAACATACTTTATACAGAATCGCATATCTACTTGCAGAATAAGATAAGGCGTAACCTGTGAAACGCTGGAAGAAAAAAGGGAGGAGCGATAGCTCAACTATACGTGTAAATTGTATTTCAACATTATGAGTCTATGTAACATGAGGTAATTTATGAAAGTAGCAGCATTATTAATGGATACAAGGTCTATCCAAAAGTATATTTTTTCTGGAACGACCTTACGAACTAATATTGGCGCCTCTTATATTGTAGAGCAATTATTTCAAAATGATTTAGTGGATGCCATATTACAATCTGAGTTGGGACGTAACTTAGGGCTAATCGTACCAAAAGAGAAAACGTGGGAATCTCCAAAAGGAAATGAAGAGATAGTGGCAGGCTTTACCAATGGTACCTATAACACGTATGTAGCCTATATAGGTGGTGGTAATGCATTGGTGTTATTTAAGGAAGATTTGGTGACAGAAAGTTTCGATCCACGAAAAGAAGTAGTAAAAGCGTTTACGAAGCATATCCTTGTAACCTATCCTGGATTAAAAACCAATGCTGCCTTTGGGATATTGCAATTAGATAATACAGAAATTAAAGATGGTAATAATACAACGACGGTATTTCAAAAAGAGTTAAAAGATTTGTACACCATTTTGAAAAAGAATCAAAATGAAATTCATCCTATTGTGAATGTGCCAATGACAGGATTTACATTACCATGCAGTATTAACGGTGAAAGTGCGAATGGAGAATTAGACGCTTATGACCCTAAGAAAAGTAGATGTGGTCGCTATGTGTCACAAGAAGTAATTGCGAAACATAAAATGTCTGATACGTCTACTAAGCATCTTCATCATATCTATGGAGAGTATATCGCAGGCTATGACTTTCCGAAAGAGTTTGAAGATTTAGGACAAGTCACTGGCGATGACTATTTTGCCATTGTTCATATTGATGGTAATAATATGGGGGAACGATTCGCAAAGTGTAAATCCTTAGCAGAACGAAGTGCCTTATCTAATCAAGTTAAACGGATTACTGAACGAGCATTTGCCGTAATGGTACAAGTGGCAGCCATGATTAGTGAAGAGGAATATAAAGCAGAAAATATTAAGCTATCTCGTAAGGATACATCTGGTAATGCTATTCAGTATTTGCCAATTCGCCCCATCATCATTGGTGGTGATGATGTAACCTTTGTGTGTCATGCAAGGCTAGCTACCTTATTGAGCCACGTATTTATGACTGCCTTAGAAAGAATCAGCCGACAAGAAATGGCATACCTAGATAGTTTAGGAGATAGTGCTATGTATTCTTGTGCAGGTATCGCTATTTTAAATACATCCTATCCATTTTTCCGAGGCTATGAATTAGCGGAACAATTATGTGCTAATGCTAAGAAAGAATCGCGTGCGAATGGATCGAGTTGGATGGATTTTGCCATTTTGCATGGAGAACAATCTCCTACATTGGAACAAATTCGTGAGCAGGAATATACATCTGAACTAGGTGGACAACTGCATTATGGTCCGTATTTAATATCAGATAATATAGTAGTAGGTACAACAGATAAACAAGTGGTATCGGCTACAGAGAAGCTAGGTCATAAGCATTATATGGCGATGTTAGATACGATTGCTGCTTTCAGAAAGAGTATGAAACAAGGCGATGCAGGAATGGGGCATAATAAAGTAAAAGGATTACGGTATGCTCTACAAGCTGACTTACATACACTGCACGATACGATTCAACAATTGGAATACCGTAACACACCATTGCCAAAAACTAAAGGTTGGGAAGCCTATCATACTTACGGATGGGAAGCAGGGTATGTGACGTCCAATCGAAGTGATGCAAAACAGTTTGTGACACCGTATATTGATGCCATCGAGATGTTAGAGTACATGCCTCAAGAGGCGTTGCAACAAAAAATATATGATGCGGTGGAAGCAGCCATTCGTAGTGTCAATGAAAGTCATCCTAAATAGTAACAGGTAAAGGAAATAGTATGATGAAACAATATGATGTGACAATCCAATTAATGTCTCCATTGCAACTTAGTGGCGGTCAAGCTGATGTGAATGTAGATATTGATATGTTAGTAGACTCTATGGGAATTCCCTATATTCCTGCTAAACGGTTTCGAGGTGTGCTCTATGAGAGTGCCTTGGAAGTGGTAGAAATGGTAGAGGGACTTCAAGACGGACATGAATATCCATATGTAAACAAAACTGTATTAGATGAGTTATTTAATAGAGGACATAAAGAATCTCAAGTAGTATTAGAAATTGGAGATTTTCATATTGCAGGGTATGAGGCTTTAAAAAATGAATTAGAGCTTTTACATACAGCCTATCCCTCTGTGGTAACAAAAAAATCCATCCGTAATGCCTTCACATCCCTACGCTATGAAACGGCTATTGATGAAAATTCTGGTGTTGTGAAAGAAGGTAGTTTACGGAATCTGCGAGTGATGGATAAGGAAGATCAAATCTTTACGGGCCAAATTTCTATGTATAATGGTACGGAAGCGCATGAACATTTGCTAGCGGTAGCATTGCAAAATGCGAAGAATATTGGGTATAAACGGAATCGTGGGTTAGGTAGAATTCAATGCACCATGGATGCACAATTGGAACTTGTGAAACAAGCGTTGAATAAGAAGTAAGTAGGGGACGATATGAAACAATTACGATTAGAAATTACAACAAAATCACCTGTTATTATTACTTCTGAAGATAGTGCACAAGTATTAACAGGAACGAAAACGTATTTTACTGGCTCTATGATTCGAGGTATGTTAGCAGAATTGTTTATTAAACAGCAACAATTAGAAAAGGTAGCTCATGAAAATGCCACATTCCGAAAATTATTCCTAGGAAAACTTGCCTTTACGAATGCCTATCCAAAAGTAGAGGAAGAACGTGCTTACCCATTGCCAAAATCCTTACAACGTGCAAAAACAAGTCAGGAAATTATAGATTTAGTCTATCAACCTGGAGAGGCTGGTTATAAAGGTTTTTCTGGCATGGGAATTGTCAAACAGAATGAACTGTATATGACATCTGTACGTAGTTCTGTACACTTTCATATGAGCCGTCAAGAAGATCACGAACGGTTTGAAGGTAAAAGTCGTGATGGTGGCATTTACAATTATGAATCCATTGATGCGGGACAAACATTTATTACATATATCTATGGGGAAGAAGCGGATTTGCAAGAATTAATGCAAGGATTACCATGGAAACAAGAATGGTTACGTATTCGGTGTGGTCGATCTAGACGCACTGGCTATGGTCATTGTGATATACGGATGAGCCCTATAGAGAATGTCGTTTGCGATACAAAAGCAGTGGCTCAGTCGATTCAAACTACCAAATCATTTTGTCTTCGTTTAGATAGTACATTGCTAGGCAGAGAACAGTTAGGAATTACATTACATGGAATCAATGGGGTTGCGCAAACGGTACTGGAAGAATTGCAAGAAGCCTTTCCGACTAAGACATTTTCAGTAGAAGGACTAGATGTAACTGGCTTTGCTGCTATGGAGAAGGTGCAAAGTTTCGTAGGGATATGGGGTGTGTACCGCCCAGAAGCGATGGGACTCAGCGCTGGGTCGATTCTATTCATTCGTACAGAAGATGATTGGACAGAGTCAGAGATAGAAAGCTTACACATACTATTTTGCAAGGGCATTGGTGAGCGTTGTGAAGAAGGATTTGGTCAATTACGATTCTGGCTACACGATCAAGCCTTAACTATGCATGAAGCGACAAATGACACAGCCCGTAAGGTAGAAGGACCGAAAACACTTACCGCAAGTACAAAAGAATTGTTACAGGCGATTCTTGAAAATCAAATTATAGAGTCTATTCGTAAACAAGCTTATCAAGATGTACAAAACAATGTAAAACAATTGCGTAAAGCTGATCGTCATACCTATGCACAATTAGAATCATATATTGGTTTACTTTGCGAATCTGTAGGAAAAGGCTTAGATTCAAAAGTTAAAGAAGGTATTGAACGAATCATTGAAACCAACTGGGGATATTATGGATTCTTCTTGGGTACAGAGCGGGAAAGTAGATCGGAAAGTATTCTTGCATTATTACTAGACCACGGAAAAGAACCATATTGGGTTCACACTAGTGATGCAGATATGAATGCATTGATTCAAGCCTATGACTTGCCAGCAATTCCAGTCCAAACCGTACGAAAAGAATATTGGACATGGTTCTTTAGATATGCTAGAAAAGTTGTGTAAGAGGGTACCCATATGAGTAATAATACGAAAGCAAAGATTTTAGAAACAATACAGATTACAGGGGATATTACGGTTACATCACCCTTATTAATTGGGGATGGAGAAAAGAATAATGAGGCGGTGGATGCCTTAGTATTACGTAATCGATATGATAAACCATACATTCCTGCCACTAGTTTAGCAGGTGTATTGCGCCATCATGTGGTTCACTATCTTGAAGAAGATATTAGTCAAGTTATGCGTAATATTATCTTTGGCTCATTAGATCAAGGTGCGTCGGTTAAAACGGGAGATCATCAGAGTATCCTTCGTGTATATGATGTGGTATTAACGGGTGCTGATGGCACATCGGATGTGTCTATCGTGACTCGTGATGGCGTCCGATTAGAGCATTATCGACGGGTGGCTAAGGATGGTCATAAATTCGACTATGAGGCCATTGATAAAGGTGCGATTGGGACCGTTGCCATGGAATGTATTATCCGCCAAGGTCATTTGGATGTATTGAAAAATTTTGATGATTCACTGACTGATACGCAAGCACTAACCATGATTAGAGAGGCTGTTTTTACAATAGCGAACATGTTATACACAGGTATTGGTGTAGGTAGATATACCACAAAAGGATTTGGACAAATTAAAAGTCATAATGTAGAGGCCCATGTATATCAATTACAGACCATGGACTCCATCTATAAATGGGTGATGAGAGACCAGCAAAAATCATCTGGAGACATGGTACACAAAGGTCAATCTGTGACACCAAAGATGTCCCATCTATTCCATATGAAAGTATGGGCGAATATCGACTCAGCTTTAATTGTTAGAACCATTAGTCAAAACTCTGATGTGGATTCCACGATGTTGATGAGTGGCGACGATTATGTGATTCCGGGTTCATCCATCAAAGGTGTGTTACGTCATCATAGTCAATCTATTTTAGAAAAGATGGGTGTTTGGGAAGGCTGGAATGGCACTGAGCAAACCGACACTACTAATGCAAGTCGTTTTGTATCTCTGTTCGGTGGTATGATGGCAACCAATGCATCGAAATTATATAAAAGTCGCGTATCTGTATCAGAGGCCTATATTGCACCGTCGAAAGCCGTTCTGAAAATGAAACAAACACGTAATCGTATTGATCGATTTACGGGTGGCACGATTGATTCGGCGTTATTTGATAGTGAACCGATTTGGCAAGTAGAAAATCCCAAAGAAGGTATCCTATCTTTTGAAGTGAATGTGCAGAATTGTGTAGAAGATGAAGCAGGTCTTATGTTTGTGTTACTTCGCGATCTATGGATGGGCAAACTCACATTTGGTGGAGAAGCAAGTATAGGACGTGGACGCTTACGAGGTGTTCGTGCAGAAGTTATCTATAATGGGGAAACATATACATTTGAAAATGAATATGATGCAGACGGTCGTATTGCAAAGTATGCCACTGAATCTAATGGCAATATTGATACCATTAATGAATGCATTCAATATTTACAAATGGGAATATAAAGGGAATGGTATATATGAGTTATGAAATGAATGTAAAAGAGCTAACAAGCAAAGAAAGAACGGTAACAATAGAGCGAGGGCTTACCTTTGCAGAATCCAGTACCTTAGCAGATTTTGCCAATACAATCACAGCACCAGCTACTATCGTAGTATGGTCTATGCATCAAGTACTTTGGGGGACTTGGGATGGGAGCCAAATTACGTTTCCAAAATCTACAGAAGTCAATATGGAATTTGCCACAGAAGTACGCGTATTTTCAGAAATAGAAGAGCTTCATGTATATAAAACTAAGCGGGGATCTTGGTTAGGAAGAAAGATTACAGATTCTGAGGCAACAACTGGTATTGTCATGGATACCGTAGACAGTACAGCTAGACTACTAGGTGATGAAGTTCGTCACATAGATGGTAACTTTATAGAATGTAAAGACTCTGGACGTAAAATCAGCCAAATCATACCTACACCAGCGATAGCAGGTGATACGTATGGATTGGTAACACGAAATTATGTTGACTATGTAGCAGAAACAGGGCAAGCCACATATAATGACTATCGGTTTGTAGCTATTGTAGGAATGAAAAAGGGGTAACATATGAGTGGAAAACAGCAAAAAAATACAAATTCAAATTCAAATAAGGTAACTATACCTAAGAAATATTTTGGTACTGATGGCGGTGTTAATACATATCCTGCGGATGCCCCTTACAACTTTATTTCCTTACCGACAGACATTTGTGCACCCCATGCCATGTGGGAAGACGTGGTTGCTACCACAGAAGACCTACACATTGTTTCAGATATTTATGATGAATATATTCAAACACAGGGAAAGCATTCCGGATATATTGAACTGACGATTACCACAAAGCAAGATACATTGGTGGGTATGCCAGGTAAAACAAATCGAGAAAGTACATTCTTTTCCATTAAAAATAATGAGCCTATGATTCCGGGTAGTAGCCTTCGCGGTATGACTCGTAATCTGTTTAAAATCATGACCGCTAGTAGCTTCAGAAGTAATGAAGATTTTAATGAGCGAGTGTTGTACTATCGAGATATTGCCAGTAGAGGCAGTGCTAGTGAATTGAAAAATGAATATGAAAGAAATCATACAGGAGCCGGTGATGATACAATTCGTGGTGGATTTATAGTTCGTGTACGGACCCATACAGGGGACACAAAATGGTATGCCTATAATGATCCAACAGTGAACCTAACTGGTGAAAAGTTAGATGGTACTATCGATCATCCTATGGTGAATTGGAAATGTTTTACCGAAGCGATTGAAACATTGACTAATACAGGAAAGCGGAAGGCACCTAGTGAATTAACTTGTTCCATTCGAGTGAATCAGATTGGTAAAAAACCGACCAATACATACACAGTACGATGGAATAGTGATGAATATTATGAAATCGATGAAAGTATCATTCGAGATTATCTCGGTGATGAGAGACGCGGGGGAAATAGTATTAACTTACTCTATCCACAACGTTCCAAAGATGCGAATGGTGTTAGCGGTGGCGCCTTAGAATCGTCGTATCTTGGAGATATCCTAGGCGTGATGGGAGCAGACATGATTGCACCATGTTTCTTTGTGGTGGATCCTACCAGTGGTACAGTAAAAAACTTTGGGCATACAAAATACTATCGTATTCCTTATAACTTTTCCATTGCTGACCATGTACCAAGTAATTTGCGAACCAATCGTGTAGACTTTACGGATTTGGTATTTGGATTAAAAGAATTTTGGGGTGGTCGCGTGTACTTTGGGGATGCTGTTCATACAGAGTCTAGTGACAAAGGTATTTATCAAGGTGAACCTTTAAATACGATTCTGTTAGGACCGAATCCTACATCTTTCCAACTATACTTAGCGCAAAAAGGTACTGATAAACGGTTGCATTGGAATGATAAATCCTCTATGATTCGTGGAGTGAAATACTACTGGCACCGCAACAGCATTGAAGTCTATGAGCCAGAAAAAAAGAATGGTAAAGACATCAACTCTAATATATTGACTCAATTATCGAATATAGTAAAACGAGACAATACCTTTGTAGGTAAGGTGTATTTCAATCATTTGACGACGGAAGAATTAGGTGCCTTATGTAAAGTGTTATTTACAGCCACTGAAAATTCTGCTGATAAAATAACACGTAAAAAAGGTCGTCGTTTTAAAATTGGTAAAGGTAAATCCATGGGATTGGGGTCGGTAGACATTCAATCTAAATTATTTTTAGAGGCTGAAGATGCCTATACTAATGAAAGTATATGGAGTGATACAGGAGTGGCACCGCTTCATGAAGAAATCTCATTAGACGAAGGGGAGCACACAGTGGATTCTTTCATTGCAGCCTTTGATACGCATACAAAGAATAGCATGTCCGAGGTAGCCCACGCATCCTTAGAAGCAGGGGTGGAAGATTTAGTTATCATGATGGACTCGGGTGGTATTAATCCAGCCTTTGATTCACGTACGGTGCATATGACGATTGAAAATGATCCAGCGAATCGCTTTAAGGATCGAATTGCCTTGTTAGAGCCAAAAGAATTTAAGGGATTTAAATAAACTATAGGAAAAAGCAGCTAGGTTATACTAGTTGCTTTTTTTCATGATACTACAAGTACATAGTCATCGGAGATATGATAAGGCTAAATCAGTAAAGGACTGTTATCCCATGTAGAGTTTTACATGGTGGTATCAGTCCTTTTCGTATGGGTTACTATTGGGATTTTTGTAAATCAGACTCCGGTTATACATGCTATCATAAGAATGCACAGAAATGACGATATAAGGATATACAATACAAGAGCGGGAAAGGAGAGTTTGTTATGACCCAGTATCTAACCTTAGCAATTTATGATGTGGCAGATGATAAACGGCGAAGTAAACTAGTTAAAATTATGGAGTATTATGGCATGCGTGTACAAGAATCCGCCTTTGAGGCTATGTTAGCACCATCCCAGTGTAATCGGATGATTGAGCGAGCCTTAGCGTGTTTAGATTTGGAGGTAGACTCCTTTCGGGTCTATATTATCCGCAATGAAAAAGATGTGAAATCCTATGGCATTGGCGATGTGAAGCGGGATGATTGCTACGTGATATAAATTTTAGAGAAAAGAAAAATTAACTATCGGGACTTTTGTAAAATGAAAATATCCTTATGGGATATACTAAGGGCATGAGATAGATATACAACAAGTCTTAAGGGGGGATACAGACGATTATAAGAAGGTACATCTTATAAATACTATCGTAAGAATGTATAGAAATGACGATATATGTAAATGTTATAACAAGAATATACAGAAATGATGATATAAGGATGTACAAATTGTATTGCAGATGAGGGATGAACTATATGATGGTAAGTATGTAGTACCTGTAGCAGATTGAGAGAAAGGAGAGCCTATGTGGACAGATTTAAAAGAATTTTTGTTTAGTAAGAATTTATCTAACAGTCCTATGGTAGAGCAAGAGCCTATAGAAGAAAGAGCAATTGCGGAGGAAGTAGTGAATCGTATGGAGTTGCTATTGTTAGAAGAAGTGAAAATGACTTTTGGCGATTATAGTAAGCTTTTTAAATGTGAGCAGATGGATGTTCCTAGTGGTGGAAAAGCCAATATGATTGTGACAGACTATACAGATGATGAGGGGATAAAGGAACTTCTGATTATAGAAGTCGATATGTATAAGGATTTAGTGGCTATACGATTTAAAGATACTATGAAAGCGGGAACTTTTAATATATCAGATATGATACAAATAAAACGGGAGGTGGAAGGACAAATACCAGGTGTGAATCTAGATTATTCTGATCAAGACCAATGTATGTGTATAGTTGCTGGATTGTATAGAGATCATACTAAAGATGAAGACACACATGCAGAGATGATAATGCATTCAATTTGGGAGATAGAAGCAAATCTAAGAAGGATCATGCCTGTGATACGATCGAAATATGGTAGAAAATAGGAGATATGTGTTAGGAGGATAGAATGAGAACAGAAGAGTTACGGAAAGAGCCAAGAAGCGTATTCGATGAATACGTGGAAACTTTTAAACGAGAAGGATTTCCTTTTACTATGTTCGGAAAGAATGCGGGGAAACGGGGAATGCTCTTTGACCTGACTTTCGCGGGAGAATGTTCCTTATTTCGTAAAATAGGAGAGAGAATTTTACTATGCTTTATGCCGCCAGGAAGTTCTAAAGAGAAAGAAATGATGAAACTATCTGATGGATTGCGAGCGGTAGTGGACAGTAGTACGCAAACAAGCGAAGATATAACTATAAGGATAGAACCAGCTTTAATTGATGAATTTGAGATGATATTGAAACGAAAGGGCTATCCAGTTACAAGGTGCAATGGAGAGAATAGACCGACAGCGCTAGTGTATTGTGTGTTGCATAAAGGTACTATACAAAATGTAGCAATGGTGGAAGAAAAAGATGGATCTGTCACGGCCTTTGTGGTATATCCAATAGATTGTAGTAACATGCCAGTAGACTTAGTGTACCAAATCGCAGGGGGGATGCAAGAGACGATGAATTTGGGATTAGGTAGTGTTACATGTAACCCTGAAATAGGTGAGGTTCACTATGTGCATCGCTTTCATCGAAAACAGTTCTATCCCTATGAAGATTTAGCGGAGCAAATTATATCTCTATTTGAAGAAGAGGTTGAGATAGCCTTAGATGTGTTTAAAGAAACAGCTAAGAAGTATGGATTATGATGCAGAGTATAGGATTATTGAACAGCATTTACCGATATAAACCTTGCATTTAGAGATGAGAGCGATAATGATAATAAGAAATAAGGAGAAGTTATGGGATTATTTGATGGACAAGAAAGAATAGAAGAAATAATTAGACAAGGGGGTAGTTTGGAGAGATGGTATAGTAACTCCAGAGTGCC
>CALGLI010000283.1 GCA_937930265.1 uncultured Veillonella sp.
TAGCAGTGGTCCTTGGGCATAAAAACGATCTTCATTACGTTGGCGAACTAATCCAGTTTTACTGATTCCTAAACTAATCATAACATCCCTTCTTTCAAAGATTGTTGATGTTGTATTTTCAACTGTCCACAAGCTGCTTGAATTTCATCGCCCATTTCTTTACGAATCGTCACAGACACGCCGTAGGATTCTACAATAGACTTAAACTCTTGCATAGCTTTCATAGACGGTTTATATAAATTAATATGTTCATTGCCATTCACAGGAATTAAGTTAACATTACAATGAGGGAATTGTTTGGCAATCTTACCTAGTTCGTGAGCTTCTTTATCAGAGGCATTCACATCTTTAATTAAAATATATTCAAAGGTTACACGTCGTTCCGTCCGTCGATAATATTCTGCCACAGCATCTAGCACATCTTGTAACGCATAGGTAGCACCGATAGGCATAATTTTCTTTCTACTTTCATCTGTAGTTGCGTGCAGTGATAGGGCCAAAGTTATGGGTAATTGCAACTCTGCAAAGCGGTAAATATTGGGCACTAATCCACAAGTGGAGACGGTCATACGACGATAACCTATATTAAAGCTTTCTTTTTCATGAATGAATTGCAATGCTTCCATAGTATGTTCAAAATTTTGTAATGGCTCTCCAGATCCCATGACAACGATGGAATGCACATCTTCTTTAATAATGCTTTCAAACAGTAATAGCTGTCCTACAATTTCAGCTACTGTCAGATTCCGGAATAAACCTTCTGTGGTGGATGCACAAAAAATGCATCCCATAGCACAACCCACTTGGGAAGATAAGCACACAGAGTTACCATAATGTTGCTTCATCAGCACCGTTTCTACTTGATGCCCATCAGAATATCTGAGCAATAATTTTTTTGTATTACCATCAGAACTAGTAGATTCTCGCACCACTGTAGGCAAAGTAATCGTACAATGTGTACCGAGCCATTCACGCATTGTCTGTGGAAGCTGTAACATATCTTCCATAGAGAATACGTGACGTTGATAGATATAATCCATAATCTGTTTCGCTCTAAATTTTGGAAACCCTCCATCTGTCACAACTTTACTTAATGCTGGCAATGAAAGGCCAAGTAATTCTATCATGCGCTCTCCTTACGTAAACGGGCTATAAAAAATCCGTCCATATCATATACATGTGGTAATAAGGTAACCATAGGACCTTCTGCACTAAATGGCAATAAAGGAGCTACATCTTCCAAAACAAAATTAGGGTTATCTTGTAAAAAAGTTTCTACAACCCTTTCATTTTCTAAACTATTTATAGTACACGTAGAATATACCAGGTGTCCTCCTACTTTTACGTAGGAACTGGCATTTTGCAATATTTGTTGCTGCAATGTTGGCAATTCTTGTAATTGGGGTTCTTCTTTTCGCCAACGCATATCTAGTTTCTTCTGTAAGATTCCTAGACCTGAACATGGTGCATCTACTAGTACGGCATCAAAAGAATCTTTCCATTGTTCTTCATTTACTGTAGCATCGC
>CALGLI010000284.1 GCA_937930265.1 uncultured Veillonella sp.
ATACTAAATTTAATAGTTCTAATCGTAGCATCTGATAGTCGCTTAATATAAGGAATTTTGCTAAGATCTTCACTCATCAATGCAATATCAGCTGTTTCTATGGCAATATCACTACCGATACTCCCCATTGCAATACTCACATCAGCAGTCTTCATAGCTGGTGCATCATTAATTCCATCGCCAACCATACAAACCTTGTGGTGTTTTCCTTGCAACTCTTCAATAATACTCACTTTTTCTCCAGGTAAAAGCTCCGCATGTATTTCAGAAATACCTGCTTTTTTGCCAATATATGTAGCCGTTTCTTTACTATCTCCCGTAAGAAGTACTGTTTTCATAGCTAGACTAGATACTGCAGACAACATATCTGCCGTATCTCGTCGCATTGTATCAGATAAAGTAATAATACCTATAATATGATTTTTATCTGCAATAATGATAGATACCTTTCCTTCACTTCGATATGTATTAACGTTTTGTTGAACCCTTTCATCAACAATAATATTATGTTCCTCAAGAAAACGTTCATGACCACAATATAATTTAACACCGTTTATTACGGCAATAATGCCCCTTCCTACGGACATTGTAAACGAAGTAGTATCAAGTATTTCTAAATCTTGATGTATGGCATGAGAAACGATAGCCTTGCCAATAGGATGCTCACTCTTAGCCTCTGCCGATGCAGCTAATTGAAGAATATCAGTCTCACTATAATCTGTATCAACGGCTAAAATAGATTGAACCGCTAACTGCCCACGTGTTAAAGTACCGGTTTTATCAAATGCCATAATATCTACTTTTCCCATAGTTTCAAGAATTTCACCAGATTTAATAATAACGCCATGTTTAGTAGCTTGACCAATAGCGGCCATAACCGCAGTAGGTGTAGCAAGCACCAATGCACAAGGACAAAATACTACCAACACAGTAACACCAACGATGATATTTCCAGTTACTAGATAGCCTATGCAAGCAATCAACAATGCAATAGGAACCAATCGACTAGCAACAGTATCAGCTATACGCTGAATAGGAGCCTGTTTCTGTTCTGCATTTCTAATAAGCTGAATCATTTTTTGAATAGAACTATCTTCGCCCACTTTAGTAGCTATAATATCTATGGCACCAAAACAGTTAATAGTTCCACCAAATACATCATCATCAATTGTTTTATCAACAGGTATAGACTCTCCTGTCATAATAGATTGATCTACCGTTGTTTCACCATTAATAATGCGTCCATCTACAGGGATTGTTTCGCCCGGAAGGATTCGTAAATAATCACCACTTTGTATAGACTCTACGGAAATCATTATTTCTTTGTTATCTTGTAATTTACGACCCTTAACAGGTGCTAATGAAATTAACTTTTTTAACCCCTTTTTTGCACGCTCGGTAGTTGATTCTTCAAGGAGAGCGCCTAAAGCCATAATAAACGCTACCTCACCAGCCGCAAATATATCTCCAATAGCAATGGCCGCAAACATAGCCATGGAAATCAATAGAGCTGATGAGATTTTACTAATTCCCTTATTATATACGATCCTTCGAATAGATAAATACACAAGAGGAAAACCACAAATAATAACGGTAACCCAAGATGGCTCAAAAGGAAATATATTTTGAAACGGACTCTGTCCACCAAACTCCTCTATCAAATGCGGAATCCCATCAAGCAGTAAAAATAGCCCCGCT
>CALGLI010000285.1 GCA_937930265.1 uncultured Veillonella sp.
AATTTAGCATAACTTTCCGCTTCTACTTCTTCTTGCGTTCTCATATCTTGTGGTAATGTAGATAAACGAATCCAGCTACGAATCGCTTCTACTAATACAACAAGAATCATAATGAACATAGCTACAGAAAAGGCTACTAGAATCCATTTACCAGCTGGAACATAGTTAAAGAATACGTTTTCATAATCCGCCGCTATGGCTACAATCGCCATAAGTATAGTTGGAACACCAGTTACCCAAGCGTATCGTTTTTTACCTAACCGCATAATAATCGTCGTACTCACAGCCAATGTCATAGTGCCTAATAATTGGTTAGATACACCAAATAATGGCCAAATAGTACCGATATTCCCTTGTAATACGAGGTAACCCCACATGATACAAATCAATGCAGCACAACCATATACACCAGGAGCCCAATGTTGGTCATTGAATTTAGGCCAGTACAAGCCAAGCAACTCTTGTAATAAATAACGACCTACGCGAGTACCTGCATCAATCAACGTCATAATGAACAAGGCTTCAAACATGATACAGAAGTGATACCAATATCCCAACAAATGATCCATATTAGGAAGGCGAGAGAAGATATGTGCCATACCAACTGCCAAGGATACAGCGCCACCAGGACGATGCATCAAATCTTCCCCTACTAGAGCAGATAATACTGGCAATTCATGCACTTGAAGTCCCAAGGCTCTGAAGGATTCTGCGGTAGAGTTGATGGCGAAATAATCATCTGGATGTAATGCGGTAGCCGCAATCATAGCCATCATAGAAATGAAAGATTCTGTTAACATACCACCGTAACCGATAGGTAGTACTTCTCTTTCATTAGTTAACATTTTAGGTGTTGTACCTGTTGCAATTACTGTGTGGAAACCAGATAAAGCACCACAAGCAATGGTAATGAAGATATATGGGAATACGGAACCTTTCAATACAGGACCGCCACCCCAAATATAATCGGTTACTGCGGGCATTTGAATTTCTGGCATTACAATGATAATGCCCAACGCCAACGCTCCAATGGTACCTATTTTTAAATATGTGGATAGATAATCACGAGGCGCTAATAACAACCAAACCGGTAATGCTGCTGCAAAGAAACCATACACAGCTAGCATAATTTCAATAGTTTTCAAATCATAAATAAACCAAGATGCATACTCGCTAGCCGCTACATTGGGACCATAGATAATAGCTGCAAAAATAAGGCCTACACCAAGCACTGTAGCTTCTTGAATTTTTCCAGGACGCAACCATTGTAAATAAATACCAATAAAAATAGCAATAGGAATCGTTGCAAATACTGAGAAAAATGCCCAAGCTGAATTGTGAAGTGCATTGGCTACTACCACCGCCATGCCTGCTAAGGTAATAACAAGTAAGAACAAAGTAGCTAACATAGCCCCTAAACCAGCAATTTTGCTAATCTCTTCGCGCGTAATATCCGCAATAGATTTACCATCGTAACGGATGGACGCAAATAGAATAACCATATCATGGACTGCACCGGCAAATACGGAACCGATTAAAATCCATAGAGTACCTGGTAAGTACCCGAATTGCGCTGCAATAACTGGACCTACTAAAGGACCTGCCCCTGCAATCGCAGCAAAGTGATGACCGAATGTAACCCATTTGTTAGTAGGCACATAATCGTGTCCATCATTGTGAATCATAGCTGGTGTCATCCGATACTGGTCTAGTGTTAACACCTTCGCCGCTATGAATGCCCCATAAAAGCGATATCCTAACATTAAGATACAGGCTGAGGCAATAACTAAATAAATACCATTCATGACCATACATACACCCCCTAAATAGTAGATGAGTCTTATTCTATAAACACTTGTTCATATTGAGACTTCATCCTATGATCTATGCCAAAAAGTAAATTGGTATTTTCAATTTAATTATAGTTATACCCTCACTCAATGTCAATTCACTATATCTTGTTAACAAATAACTCTCACACCCTATTTCTCCCTTTATTTTCAATGTTTTCTAAGAGTATGAAAATTCTTTATTCGCAATATTCCAACATTTCATGAACACATAGAATAGACAAACCCCATTATATTGTCCTTATATTGTAGTCACACAAAAATTGTTTATACTCTTCTACTACAGAGATAAATGATTCCCGACCCATAGCTACATTCAAAGCATTTCTCCAACGTGCCGCTTCGGGCAACCCTTTAATATAAAAACTTGCATGTGTGCGAATCTCCCGTGTAGCTAAGTCCACACCTTTATAGTGACATAATAGCTCATAATGGCGTAATAGCATAGCAATTCGTTCCACACCCGTTGGATTCGGTCCATAGTGTCCCGTTTCTAGATAGTCTTTAATTTGTCGAAATAGCCACGGATTGCCTTGCGCTGCACGACCAATTAACATCCCGTCACAACCTGTATACTCTAATAAGGCTTTAGCACTTTCAGGGGAATTGACATCACCATTACCGATGACAGGAATCGTTACAGCTGATTTCACCTCTTTAATATAATCCCAATTGGCTTTACCGCTGTACATTTGCTCTCTTGTTCTGCCATGAACAGCTACTGCAGCAACTCCTACGGATTCCATGCGTTGTGCCATATCCACTACATTGATAGATGTATCATCCCATCCTAAACGCAATTTAACCGTCACTGGAATTTGCACCGCTTTCACAGCTGTCTCCGCCACCTTCATCGCTAAGTCTGGAGCCTTCATCAACGCAGAGCCGTCCCCAGAAGATACTACTTTCTTCACAGGGCATCCCATATTAATATCTACGATAGGAGCACCTGCAGATTCCACCACCTTGGCACCGATAGCAATAGCTTCCGGGTCTGATCCAAAAATTTGCATGGAAACTGGCTGTTCTACCTCTTCCATATACAGCAATTCTTTTGTATGTTCATTATTGTATTTAATTCCCATGGCACTGACCATCTCCGTACATACGAAAGAGGCCCCCATTTCTTTTGCTAATAAACGATAGGACACATCGCTAAATCCTGCCATGGGCGCTAACCCAATACGGCCAGGAATTGTGACATGTCCTATGTGCCAGGATTCATTATTGATTTCTTTCATAAATAAGTCGTAATCCTTCTAATGTCATCATTGGATCAATGTGGTCAATCACATCGGTTTCTGCGCTAATGAGAGGTGCTAATCCACCCGTAGCTACAACTTTTGTACCTTCAGGCATTTCTCGTTTCATACGAGCCACAATACCTTCCACTTGTCCAACATATCCAAATAATACCCCCGCCTGCATAGCACCAACGGTGTTGCGACCAATCACAGGACCAGGGTTTTTAATTTCTATCCGCGGTAGCTTAGCAGTACGACCAAATAAGGCTTCTGCCGAAATACCAATACCTGGAGAAATGGCGCCACCTAAGTATATACCACCATCTAATACAGCCGAATAGGTCGTCGCTGTACCAAAGTCGATAATAATTAAATTACCTCCATATTTTTCATAGGCAGCCACCGCATCCACAATTAAATCAGCCCCCAGTTCACGAGGGTTTTCATATTTAATAGAAATCCCTGTTTTAATACCAGGCCCTACAAATAATGGCTTCTTGTGAAAGTAGCGCAAACATACACGTTCTAAGGTAGGGTTCAGAGGCGGCACTACAGAAGAAATGATGACTGCCTCCACATCCTCTTTATTCACCTTTGGATCATGCAAGAACAAATTACTAATCAGCATTCCATATTCATCTGTCGTTCTACCACGGTCTGTAGAAATACGCCAATGAGCCATAATCTCCTTGTCCTTATACACGCCTAATACGATATTCGTATTCCCCACGTCTACCACTAACAACATCTTAATATCCTCCTCCAGTGGATCGTATAGACACATCCCCTGCTATGATACGTTCCTCACGTCCATCCTCTAATTGAATAATCAGATTTCCATCTCTATCTAAATCTTTCGCATACCCTATATAATCTTTATCTGGTGCTTTTACCAGTACTTCTTTATATAAAGTGACACTGTACTCTTTCCATTCTTCCAAGGTAGAGTCAAATCCTTCTCGACACACCTTTTCATACTGTTCTTCTAAAGCTTTTAAAATGACAGCAAAGGCCTCCTTGCGATCCACCTCTATCCCTGCTATAGCAAAGGACATAATCTTATCTTTCAAGTCCTCGCTGACTTCCTCAATGGTAGTATGTGTATTGATACCAATCCCTAGAACAATGTAGTTAATCTCTTCCATGGTACCATTCATTTCTGTTAGAATGCCCACCATTTTTCGAGACCCTACTAATATGTCATTGGGCCATTTGATGCCCGCCTCTGAAAGCCCCAAGGTACGGAATGCTTTCACTAAGGCTACTCCTGCCATCAAGGTACATTTTGATGCTTCCATAGGTAAGAACTTAGGTCTTAAAATCAAGCTAAACCAAAGACCTTTTCCATAGGGAGAATACCAACCTCTAGATAAGCGACCACGACCGGAAGATTGTTCTTCTGCACATACTACGGTGCCTTCTGGAACTCCGTCCATAGCTAATGCTTTAGCAATACTATTTGTGGATTCTAATCGTTCTTCATACACGTAATAATGACCAAACGATTTTGTATGCAATACCCCTTCCATTTCTTCAGGGCTAATCAAGTTTGGCTCCTCCAACAATCGATACCCTTTCTTTGTGAAAGATTCGATGACATAGCCACGCTTACGTAGCACCTCTATATGTTTCCAAATTGCTGTGCGCGATACATGGCACGCCTCAGACATAGCCTGTCCTGATACAAATTGATTTCTGTTTTCTTTTAAAAAGTCTAGTATTTCGTCTCTCACGGCTTGTCGCCTCCTTACCTATAGCGAGGTTTACAATACGATTGTACAGAGGTCCTACATAAATTGCAAGTCTTTTCTACGTAATTCATTACCCATAGCTATGCGAATTTGGTACAACTAAACAAGATTCTTCACACGTATACTATTGAATCCCCCTAATATGCACAAAAGGTACCTTCCCTATAGGGAAGATACCTTGGCTATAGCATCTCAGATTATTCTTTGGATGTATCAATTTTATCTGGCATAACAATACCAGCTGCTTCTAAAGGAGATTTTTTATTATTTTTTTCCTCTTCAGCTATTGTTTGTACTTCTTCTGGGCTTAGTAAAGTCCCATAGCGATACAAGTTGTCCACCTGCTTAGAATCAATCGTTTCTTCTTCTAATAAAGCTTTCGCCATATTATGTAAGAAATCAATATTTTCTGTTAACAAGTTCATTACATCACTGTAGGCTTCTGCTACGATACGATGCATTTCATTGTCGATTTTTTCAGCTACTGCTTCACCATAGTTACGTTCAGAACCTAAGCTTTTACCTAAGAATACTTGTTCTTGGTGTTCACCAAATACCAATGGTCCTAACTCATCACTCATACCTAAACGAGTAATCATTTCGCGAGCAATATTCGTCACCATTTGTAAATCTCCAGAAGCACCGCTACTAATTTCTTTCAGTACTATGGCCTCTGCACAACGTCCACCTAAAGCCACGCGGATTTGCGCCAACAATTGGGAACGAGTCATATAGTTTTTTTCTTCTTGTGGGAGCATCATGGTGTAACCACCTGCACTACCACGAGGAATGATTGTTACTTTATGAACTGGATCTGCATTCGGCCATAAATGAGCTACAATAGCATGTCCAGATTCATGGTATGCCGTCAATTCCCGTTCTTTTTCGCTCACCACATGACTTCTGCGCTCAGGACCATAGCTTACTTTTTCACTCGCCTCTTCTAAGTCATGCATAGAAATGGATTTGCGATCTTGACGAGCCGCCAATAATGCTGCTTCATTTAATAAATTGCTCAAATCAGCACCGGTAAAACCAGGTACTTTTTTCGCTATGGTTTTTAAGTCCACATCTGGATCCAACGGTTTATTACGAGCATGCACTTGTAAAATTGCCTCACGACCACGAAGATCTGGACGACCCACTGTCACTTGGCGGTCAAAACGACCTGGACGCAATAAAGCTGGGTCTAAAATATCTGGGCGATTCGTAGCAGCAATGGTAATAATACCTTCATTGGCACCGAAACCATCCATTTCTACCAATAACTGGTTCAATGTTTGCTCTCGTTCATCATGACCGCCACCTAGGCCTGCACCACGTTGACGACCTACTGCATCAATTTCATCAATGAAAATAATACATGGTGCATTTTTCTTAGCTTGACTGAATAAGTCACGCACACGAGACGCACCGACACCGACGAACATTTCTACAAAGTCAGAACCACTGATAGTAAAGAATGGAACCCCTGCTTCTCCTGCTACGGCACGAGCTAATAAGGTTTTACCTGTACCTGGAGGGCCAAATAATAATACCCCTTTCGGAATTTTAGCGCCAATAGCATTGAATTTACCTGGGTTACGTAAAAATTCAACGACTTCTTCCAATTCTTGTTTTGCTTCATCTGCACCAGCCACATCTTTAAACGTCACATTGACTTTGCCTTCTCCTTGCATTTTCGCACGAGATTTGCCAAAGTTCATGACACGTCCAGATCCACCTTGTGTAGACTGCATCATAAAGAACCAGAATCCAATAATCAACACAATTGGTAAGGCAGATGTTAATAAACTTACCCACCAAGCTGGTTGCTCAGGTGGTTGCGCCGTTACATCCACACCACCTTCGGACAGTTTTGCAAAAATACCTGCATCGCTTGGTGCATAGGTAGCAAATTCTGTACCAGATTTTAATTTACCTGTAATCGAATGATCCCCTGTAATTGTGACACTCTCTACATTTTTTCGTTGTACCTCTTGTAGGAACGATGTATATGTAATTTCTGATTTATTTTTAGTACCTTCAGAAAAAGAGTTTATGGCTGCCACTGCGGCCACAATTATCAACAAATAGAGGAGTACATTTTTTAAGCCTCGCTTCAAATTTTTCTCCTTTCTCATCTATAATTTAAATTGATACTTATTTATCATATCAAATTTTGTCGAATATATCAACGATTATTGATAGACTTCTTCCTTTAAAATGCCGATATACGGTAAATTACGATATTTTTCATCATAATCTAAACCGTAACCAATAACAAACTCATCAGGGATAACAAATCCTTCATAATCTACATGAACATCTACTTTACGACGCTCTGGTTTATTCAACAAAGAACAAAGACGAACACTAGCAGCTTTACGTGATTGCAAGTTTTCTAGTAAATAGGACAAGGTTGTGCCTGTATCCACAATATCCTCTACGACGATCACATGCTTTCCTTCTACAGGGCGATCTAAATCTTTTAAAATACGAACCACCCCACTACTTACAGTACTACTACCATAACTAGAGCAAGAAATAAAATCCATACTCACATCGCCTTCAATATGGCGCAATAAGTCTGCAAAAAACACAACAGCCCCTTTCAGTACACCTACAAGGACAACTTCCTTACCTGTATAATCTTCTGTAATTTGGCGACCTAATTCCGCCACTCGTTTTTGAATTTGTTCTTCTGAAAGTAATAATTCTTTCACTTCTGGTATCATAGTAACTCCTTATTAGTTAGCTCTATTTCTTTTCTATGTCACTACATAGAACAACCTTAATTGTATCATATGACGTCAAAACTTGCACCTGACGAAACTGAAATTCTTTTCCTTTTGGCCCTTTCACCAGTGAAAGTAGACTTTCTATCACAGGTTGGCTCAACTGTTCTGGTCGTACATAGGAGCTTAATATTCGTTTCCATAAGCGGCTCACTAAGGCATCATGCTCATCCATCAACGCTCGTTTATCCAACACTATGCCATCTTCATTATACCTGACATAATTCGACTCCAACCGAGTTATCTCTTGCTCAAAATAGGATGTATCACATTGCGCCAATACACCTAATCGGTACAACGCATGTACCGTTTGTGGATACCGTTCTGTACAGGTAGGTATCAAGACTCGGCGAATCCAATTTCTATCATAGGCCGTATCAAGGTTCGATGCATCTTCTCCATAAAAACAATGTAACCACTTCGCATAATTTTGTAAGACTTGTTTTGGCACTGTCAAACAAGGTCGCCAAATATCACTAGAGAAGGTGCTCATCCCTTGTAATCCTTCTAAGCCTGAGCCTCGTAACAGATGCGCTAATATAGTCTCCCCTTGATCATCTAAATGATGGGCTGTCACAATATATTCATAGCCCTGTTGCCCAGCAATATCACGCAAATGGGCATAGCGCAATGTGCGCCCCATCATTTCAAAGGATACACCCTCTAAATCTGCCTTCGCCGATACATCTTCCTGTACCGTATAGCAAGGCATACCAAATTGTAAGGCATACCATTCTACGAGAGCCACTTCTTCCATCGCCTCTGGTCGTAACCCATGGTCCATCGTAAAAATCCCAATACTTGTGAACCCTTCTATATAGAAATAATGTAGCAAGGCAATAGAATCTACCCCACCAGAGCAAGCTAACAGTAATGGAGTATCTTTCGTAACACCAGCATCCATAGCCCCTGTAATAGCCTTTCTAAGCTGTTGCAGACTGCGCCAAGACTCACCATACAGCACCTTTTCTTGACTACGTGTCAAAGGCTCCGTACAGTGAAACATGCGTTGACGATACGTATGATACTGATTAATACAGTCCTCTCCATACCATTTGCCCAACATGTGTTGACTATGCTCCACTTGCTCTGCCAACTCTTCCATCGTCAGCAAAGGTACCACCATCTCCACATGTTTCCGTGTTTCATTTGCCTTTTCTACTTCTATCACCGTTTGAAAGTCACCTTGACTTTCATAGGCATCTAACAAGCTTTCTACCAAGGGAGCCCAAGAATAATAGTCTTTATCTTTCACCATATTGTGCTTGCCACCCTTCTAATCCATCTGCTTCACTGACCACAATGGATCCAATTTGATAGGTATCCATAAGAGACGTAATAATCTCTGTACCCGGCACGATAATATCTACTCGACCTGGCTGTAAGCCTTTCACCTGCAATCGTTCCTCACGACTCATATAACGAAGTTGTAATATCATAGCTTCAATAGTTCCACGGTCCATACGATGCCCCTGTATACGTTGCGGATCATAAGTCTCCATTTGCAAGTCTATGGCAGCCAACGACGTGGCGGTACCACCGATGCCGATAAACTCGCCAAATGTCCCTGCAATAGGCAATTCATCCCACATATGCACAGTTTCTTCCCATACACGTTGCGGACCCTCTGCAGACATCTCTTGCATACGCACCGCACCAGCAGGATAGGATTTTGTAAAATACACATGGTTCGTATCCCCCAAGGCAATTTCCGTACTACCACCCCCTACATCAATAGTAGCATAATGAAAGTCTGGATTTTCATAAACCGTAGCCCCCTTAAATCCATAGGTAGCCTCTTCTTCACCACTTAGCACACGGTACTCCATAGGACATACTTGCTTGGCTTGCTCTAGGAAGTCCTTACCATTTCCTGATTCTCGAATGGCGCTCGTAGCAAGACCGATGCGAATCGTAGCACCATAATCATCTAACGCAGCACAGATTTTTTTAAGCGCTTGCAGACCACGGTCCATGGCTTCCTTAGTTAATAGTCCATCACTACTACGTTTGCCTAATTGTGTAGTCCACAATTGCTTCGGTTCATTCTGCCACTGCGATCCATCATAGGTGCCTAACAACACTCGAAATGAGTTAGAGCCTAAATCTACAATTCCTATCCGACTACCTTCTTGTACTACATATGATTCCATCTATACCCTCAACTTTCTATCCATAATTATGTACATGCCTTTATTATGTAACTACTGTGTACACAAAAAGAGACTATAACAAAATAAACGTTTTTACATTTTCGTTACAGTCCTTTTTTGCAGAAACTACCAAGTTCTTGAGACAGTATTATCACAAGATATCTTGGTAGTTTCCCGTTTTTCGGTGCACTTGGAGCTATTTTATTACAGCCACTTCATTATCGAACATAGGGAACTTCCCCAGGTTTCACTAGGCCAAGTTCTTCCCTGGCTACACCCTCGATATGTGTATCATCTTCTAACAATTTCTTTTGCTCAGATAAACTTTCATTTTCTTTTTTTAATTCCTGTAATTGTTGCTCCAACTGTTGTTTCTCTTGATGCAAACTATAAATTGTATATACTTGTTGCACTAATACCATTGCAAATAAGATACATATAGCGTAGCGCATCTTTTTCCACATACCACTTGCCTTCACAGGACGTCTCGGTCTTTTAGCACCGTTCTCCATGGTCTTCACTCCCGATTACTATCTATTTTGCTATCTCTTTTGTCTATACCTAGTCTCTGTAATTATGTATAGCTTTATCTATAGTTGTATTATAGCATATCTCCGCAATTCCGTGTAAACCTCATTCGCAATAACTAAGTCTCCATAATAAGTGTTGCCACTATTCATATAAAAATAATCTCCACTTTTTTCAAGGAGACATAACTAACCACGTACTCACGAAATACATATACTAAAAAGCGACCCCACTAGGAGGTCGCCTTTTATATGTGAATGTAAGGATTAACTATTCACCTTTGTAGTTCAATACTTTTTGAGTTACAGGTGTTGCATGTTTTTCGAAGTATTGAAGTGCTACTTCTGGGAACATAGCGTATGTTAATACGTCTTCTTCTGTTACGCCAGTGAAGCCTTTAGCTTCAAGATCAGCACGCATTTTTTCCATTTCTGGAGCTACGTCATCAGCTGGACGATGCGTAATAGGAGTTTCGTCACCAATGATTAATTCTTTAATTTCTGGTTTTACAGCTGCTGGAAGTTGACCATATTTACCACGAACTAAGTCTTTTACTTCAGCTGGTGTAGTGTTGTAACGAGGCAATCCTTGAGATTGGAATAACACGTTCATCATAGCCATTGTACCAACGATTTGG
>CALGLI010000286.1 GCA_937930265.1 uncultured Veillonella sp.
ACAAAGGTAAAACAGGAGCCTTATTTAATGCAGCTGTTGAAATTGGTCTAATCATTATGGATGCGCCTACATCCGTAAGAGAGTCATACCTACGATATGCAGATCATTTAGGTTTATTATTCCAAATTACTGATGATATCTTAGATGTAGTAGGCACACAAGAAGAATTAGGGAAAACACCTGGCAGTGATGAACGCCAGCATAAAGCAACCTATGTATCTATTTTAGGCTTAGATACCGCCAAAGCACGAGCCCAAGAGGTGGCTCATCTAGCATTAACAGCATTGGAAGATTCCAAACAAACATCACCTGTACTGGAAGGCCTAGTCCAATATTTACTGGACCGTACACAGTAGGAGATGGATATGAGTCAAAAAGAACGTCTTGATATACTACTTGTGCAACGGGGTGTATTTGAGAGCAGAGAAAAAGCTAAGGCCGCCATTATGGCGGGACTCATCTTTTCTGGTACACAACGATTAGATAAAGCTGGCACTAAAGTATTAGTAGATACACATTTGGAAGTAAAAGGCAATACCTTACCATATGTAAGTCGTGGAGGCTTGAAGTTGGAAAAAGCCATCGAGTTATATCCCATCGATTTAACGAATGCTGTTATGGTAGATATTGGTGCTTCCACAGGCGGTTTTACAGATTGTGCCTTACAACATGGGGCAGCCAAAGTATTTGCCATTGATGTAGGATATAATCAATTAGCATGGAAGTTGCGACAAGATCTTAGAGTCATTAACATGGAAAAACAAAATATTCGCACCGTTACACCTGTACAATTAGGGGAACTTAGCGATTTTATTTCCATTGATGTGGCGTTTATCTCTCTAGATAAGGTGCTTCCAGTAGCGACGACCCTATTGAAAGATACTGGCTCATTAGTAGCTTTAATTAAGCCTCAGTTTGAGGCTGGTAAAGAACTAGTCGGTAAAGGTGGAATTGTACGAGAAAAATCAACCCATAGATTAGTCTTAGATCGTATCCTGCATATCGCTAAAGACTGTGGGTTATACTTACATGGACTCACCTATTCTCCCATTAAAGGAATGGAAGGAAATATTGAATTTTTAGGATATTTTACAAAACAAGCAGAGGGTTCCTTAGACATTACTGAAGGGATTATTACAGCCACGGTAGAGGAGGCTCATCAATTATAGGAGGATCTATGAGAATCGGTTTCTTTCCTAATATGAAAAAAGAGAATATTCGAGATATTTTATCACAAGCAATTACCTATTGCCATACATATGGTATAGAAGTCTATATGCCTAAAGAATTAGAACATCATGATGTATGTGCGTTGGGGATAGAAAAATCTCACTTATTACCACGACCAGAAGTATTTGAGCATTTAGATATGGCATTTAGTTTTGGTGGTGATGGCACGATTATTCAATTGGCACGGCAAATCTATCCTTATAATGTACCAATTTGTGGTATCAATCTAGGTGAATTAGGGTTCTTAAACCAAATAGAACTTGATAATTTAGAGATGGCTATTGAAAGAATTAGCAAGGGCGATTATTATGTAGAAGATCGCATTCATTTGGTGGGAACCCTACACACTCCAGAAGGAGAACGTGTGCTACGACCTGCTATTAATGATATCGTGGTATCACGATCAGAACCAGGTAAAATGGCACGCATCAATTTGTCGATTAATGGTGGGCATACTCAAATGTATCCTGCTGACGGTTTAATTGTAGCGTCCTCTACTGGCTCTACAGGATATAACTTATCTGCTGGAGGTCCTATTATGGCGCCAGATAATCGGTCTCTTATCGTGACACCTATTGCCCCCCATTTATTGCAAGGTGTATCTTTGGTGCTAAAAGAAAGTGCAAAGATTGATATTACTATGCCAGAGCGTCAAAAAAACTTACATATTTCAGTGGATGGCACCTTCGATTATGAATTTAGTAATACTGACTCTTTACATATTGAAGCACATCCACAATATTGTAAATATGTGCGATTTAAAGATCAAAAATTCTTTGCTACCTTATTCAAAAAATTGAGTGCCCGCTCTAAGGAGGTTCTATGATTCCTCTACACCATAGTGTAGAATTTCAGCATCACTTATGGTTAGACGCCCTAGTTACAGCTAGAACTATTGTTGATATGACTTGTGGCAATGGACATGACACAACCTATTTATTATCGCATTGTCATGTGGATGCTCGTCTATACGCCATAGATATACAAGAGATAGCCTTAGCAAGGACTAAAGAAAAGGTCATGAAGGAATTACCACAGGCTTTGAACCAAGTCGATTTTCTACGGGGATCACATGATAGAGTATTAGAAACACTACCTGTTGTTACTATTGACTTACTAGTAGCTAATTTGGGTTATTTACCGAATGCAGACCATCAAATTATGACCCAATCTAAATCAACAATTACAGCTGTATCAAAGGGATTAGAAAAACTTTCAGTACATGGATTATGTACAATCGTAGCTTATCCTGGAACAGAAACTGGTCGACAAGAGGCCGCAGATGTAGAAGAATATATAACTTCGATTAATCAAAAAGATTTTCACTGCAGTACGTGGCGACCATTAAATCAAGCGAATCACCCGCCTATTTTATATATTATTCGTCGGAGGAAATAATGAAACGTTTTCGTTATAATAAGATAAAAGAAATTATTCAAACTAAGGCTATTGAAACACAAGAAGAGTTAGCGCAAGCTTTGGTAGAAGAAGGGATTACTGTTACACAAGCAACGGTATCACGGGATATTAAAGAATTAATGTTGATTAAAGTCCCTACAGGAGATGGGCGCTATCGCTACGCCTTATCTCCTGAAGAAAATATTATGTTATCTAGAACACGCATTAATCGCTTGTTTCAAGATTCCATTATGCGTATCGATCACGTCTTAAATCAAGTAGTATTACATACTTTGCCAGGATCTGCACAATCTGTGGCATTTGCCATTGACCATGCCAAATGGCATGAAGTTATCGGTACCATTGCAGGAGATGATACCATTTTATTGATTTGTAATTCCGTTGAAAGTGTAGAATTAGTGTTGGATCGTATTCAAGACTTAATGAGGGATTAATATGCTAGTACGAATGGGGATTAAAAATTTTGCCCTCATCGAGCATATGCAGTTGGAATTTGCCAAGGGCATTACAATTTTTACTGGGGAAACAGGTTCTGGTAAATCCATATTGATGGATGCCTTTTCCATTCTTTTAGGCGAAAGAGCTAGTAGTGAATTTATTCGTCATGAAAAGGATTCTTTTCTGATTGAAGGCGCTTTTGATATTGCAGGGGATACAGCATTACAAGAACTTTTAGTGAATAAAAATATATTAGTAGAAGAGGATACTTTAATTTTATCCAGAACATTTAATCGTAACGGTAAATCACAAATTTTAGCTAATGACCAAGTAATACCATTGAAGGCTTTGCGTGAAATCGGCACTTATTTGGCAGATATTCATGGTCAGTATAGTAACCAACAGCTT
>CALGLI010000287.1 GCA_937930265.1 uncultured Veillonella sp.
AAAACGACCTATCATACAAGTATCATACACCGTTTCTATACCTATTATACCATTGTGTAGAGTTCTATCATCCAATATATAACTAGAGATATCACTCTTTCAAGATATAGGCAACAGCTTTGGGGTAATATGTCCTTGAATTTTCTTGCACAATAAATAAAATAGAGACCCAAAACGGGTCTCTACATGGTTCATTGCGATTAGGCAAATACATTCACTAAGTCAATGGTTTGATCACGACCAGGACCTACAGATACAATACCGATTTTTACACCAGTTACTTCTGCAATGCGTTCTACATAACGACGTGCTGCTTCTGGTAATTCTTCGTACTTGCGGATACCGGAAATATCTGTTTTCCAACCTGGGAATGTTTCGTATACTGGTTCACATTCTGCCAATACGTCTAAGCTAGCTGGGAATCCTTGTACAGACTCACCATTACGAGTATAGCCTACACAGATTTTCACTTCATCCAAACCATCTAAGATATCAAGGCGAGTGATTGCTAAATAATCTAAGCTGTTCAATGCTGCACCGTAAGTCACAACAGATAAATCTAACCAACCACAACGACGGGAACGGCCTGTAACAGTACCAAATTCATGTCCTGTTTGACGAAGGTATTCGCCTGTTTCATCTAGTAGTTCAGATGGGAACGGGCCTTCACCAACGCGAGTGGAGTAGGCTTTCACAACACCGAAGATGTTTTTCAAATAGTTAGGACCTACGCCAGCGCCCACAGAAGCACCACCCGCTACTGGATGAGAGCTTGTTACGAATGGATAGGTACCATGATCAAGGTCAAGCATAGTAGCTTGCGCCCCTTCAAACAATACTTTTTTACCAGATTTGATAGCATCCATAACAGCAAAGTTTGTATCTTTCACAAATGGACGTAACTTTTCTGCATAGCCTAAGTAATCTTTTAAGATTTCTTCAAAATTAACTGGCTCAAAACCATACACAGCTGTTAACATTTTATTTTTCAATTCTACATTGAATTTAAGTTTCTTCTCAAATACAACTGGATCCATTAAATCACAAATGCGGATACCAATACGATTCACTTTATCTGCATAACAAGGGCCGATACCATTTCGCGTTGTACCGATTTGATTATCACCCCTCAATTTTTCATCTTCTTCATCAATCCGAATATGATATGGCATAATGACATGAGCACGCGTAGATATTTCAAGCTTACTAATTTGTATGCCTTTTTTTACCATGCCGTCGATTTCTTCTATTAATACTCCCGGATTTATAACAACACCGTTGCCAATAATACACGTCTTATCAGAAAATAAAATTCCCGACGGTAACAGACGAAGCGCAAATGACTGACCGTCTGCGACGACGGTATGACCTGCATTATTACCGCCCTGGGAGCG
>CALGLI010000288.1 GCA_937930265.1 uncultured Veillonella sp.
ACAATAAAGGCGTTATCGCTGTAGATGGTAAAATGATCGACGGTCCTATCGTAGTACGTGCACAACGTGTAGTAGATAAAGCCCGTGCAGCAGGTATCAAAGTAGAACTAGAGGAAGGAGCAGAAATCGATGTTAAATAAAATTGGTCGCGATATTCCTATGGAATTAGAATGCCTTCAAGGTCGTCGTCTCTATGAGGGACAATTTGCAATGACAGACACTGCAGTTCGTGCAGGTAAACCAGTGAAACTTCACACTCCAGGGGAAGATAAATTACTAGGCTCCATCGATGAAGCTATCGAAAAAGTAGGCTTAAAAGATGGTATGTCTATTTCCTTCCATCATCATTTACGTAATGGTGACTATGTGATGAAACTTGTAATGGACCGTGTACAAGCCAAAGGAATCAAAGATATTACAATTCTTAACTCTTCCTTAGCACCTTGTCATGAGTTCTTAATCGATATGATTAAAGATGGCACAGTAACAGCTATCGAAACATCTGGTCTTCGTGATGCATTAGGTAAATTCTTAAGCTTAAACCCAGGCGTATTAAAACGTCCAGTAGTGATTCGCTCTCATGGTGGACGTGCTCGCGCAGTTTGCACTGGAGAAGCTCACATCGACGTAGCTTTCATGGGCGTACCTGCTTGTGACCGTCGTGGTAATGCCACAGGCCGTAAAGGTAAATCTGCTTGCGGCGCTTTAGGCTATGCTATGGTTGACTCTCACTATGCAGATCAAACTGTATTGTTAACAGATAACTTAATCGACAATGTATACCCAATCTCCATCCCTCAAACAGATGTAGATTACATCGTTGAGGTAGAGGCTATTGGTGACCCAGAAGGTATCGCATCTGGTGCGGTAGGGATTACTAAAAACCCTGTACAAATCAAAATTGCTGAAATGGCAGCAGAATTCCTTGATCAAGCTGGTATTATCCAAGAAGGCTTCTCCTTCCAATTGGGAGCTGGTGGAGCTCCATTAGCAGTAGCTAAATTCATCGGTGAAAAATTAGAGAAAAAAGGCGTTGTTGGTGGATTCGGTGTTGGCGGTGCTACAGGCGTACTAGTAAGCATGCTTGAAAAAGGTCATATCAAAGCTATCTACGATACACAAACATTTGATACGACAGCGGCAGCATCTTTGGATACGAATCCAAATCATATCGAAATGAGCGCATCCATGTATGCAGACCCTACAACAGACTGCATGACAAACTACTTAGACGTAGTATTCTTGGGCGCTACAGAAATCGATACAGATTTCAACGTAAACTGTATGACTGACTCCAATGGTATCTTGATGGGCGCTTCCGGTGGTCACTCCGATACAGCAGCAGGCGCTAAAGTAACTGTTATCACTTGCCCATTGATTCGTGGTCGCTTACCAATGATTCGTGAACGCGTGGAAACAGTTATCACTCCAGGTGAAAGTATCGATGTATTGGTAACAGAACGTGGTATTGCGATCAATCCAAATCGCCAAGATTTAATTGAACGTTTCAAAGATTCCAACTTGCCAATTTACACAATTGAAGAGTTACAACAAATGGCGTACGACATGGTTGGTAAACCAGAAGGTATTGAAGTATCTCAAGACCCTAAGGATGTAGTAGCTATCATCGAATATCGTGATGGATCTATCATCGACGTAGTACGTAAACCATTGCTATAAACTGCATAAACAAGCACATGAAAAAGACTAGGCTTTCGGGCTTAGTCTTTTTTTTTGTTGCCTATATATGGTATGATGAAAGTATAGAACATATCGGGTTTTTGGGATATGGTCGTTATGTCATAGGGGTATTGATTATGAAAAAAGAAAGAATTTTTTACTTATAAAATAACCTATGATGTGGCATTTAAAATTGATGAAATTATTTTTATTGGGTGACGAAGAATGCGAAAAGGATATGTATGGATTTTAATAATTTTGGCGATAATGGGTCTACTCTATCTATATATTAATATTCATCGGTATATGACTACAAAAACTTTTTTTCGATATGAAATAAATTATTTTTTTGAGTTTAGGGATTATTTCAACAATATTACTATAGAAAATGAGATGTTTAGATATATTGTAAAAGATGACTATATATACACTTATGGATTGTCGGGATATACAAAGACAAAATTGGGATTAGGCATTCATATCATTAAAGCTTTAAATATGGAATATGATAAAAACTATATTAATGAGATAGAAAGAAGAAAATCTTATTCTAGTTTAGAAGAAATAAAAAATAAGTATATAGGTGATGATGTTACTTTTACTGTAAGCTTTGTAACAATGGATGATGAAGATATAAATACTTTTTATTCATTGTATAAGAGAAAAAAAGATATTGAAGAAGATTTATCTATTATAGAAAAATCTCGTTTTTCCTATAAAGATGGAAAAAAGGTAGCACAAGGTCTCCGGGATTTAAATGCCTCATTAGTTAAAGAATATATGAAGAGAAATGGAGAAATAAAGGAGACTAATTAAATGCAGATGATGACCGATTGCCAAGTGACGAAGGTTGATCTTTGATAGCTAGAATCTTTGGAGGCTCTGGAGAGTTAGATAATCTAGTTGCTATGGATAAGATTGTTAGCAGAAGTGATTATAGAATAATGGAAAAGCAATGGAAGAATGCGTTACAAGAGAGTAAGGAGGTAAAGGTAACGATAGATATAGTATATGATGGAGCAAATAAAAGACCAAAAGAATTTAATATAAATTATAGTATTGGTAATGAAAAAGATAATTTAACGATTCCAAATGGAGGTTAAAAATGTATA
>CALGLI010000289.1 GCA_937930265.1 uncultured Veillonella sp.
ACCACTCCCAACCTCTCTACTAACTCTATAGTTTCTTGTACTGTTTTTGGGCTACTAATGATGACCACTGGAATTCCCATATGCTCTAATCCATCTAGTACATCTCGACTTGTATACTCTGGAGCAATCACCAAGTCAGGATGTATATATACAATTTTTTCCACTGCATAGGAATATAAAGAGACTTTCACAGATTTCGCCAGTTCATAGTTCGGCCCATATCCCTTTGTTTTTGATAGAAAGCTCACGGCCCCTAATCGATTAGGTCCTACCATCTCTAATAGTATAGGTTCATAGGCAGAGGTTAAGGAAACGATTCGCTTTGCCTCAACAGGTACTGCCACAGAACGCCCCCAATCATCGATGACAATACGTTGCGTCCCTTCTGCTACATACGTTGAATCACCCTGATCGTTCCCTGCAATCCAAGGATGATATCCTACAAAGAGTCCTAGCACAAGGAATAGACCGGCTATCCACAAAGTTTCATTACGCTTCATCATAATATCCCTCTAGATCATCTTCCAAAGACATCGCTACCTCTCGTAATCCTTCTCTGCGGTCCTCACTAGCCTTCCAAAGGCCTCGTTGTTCTGCTTCCAATAAAGTATGACAAATGGCTCCTAAGGCCCAGGGGTTCACTTGGCGCATCCAGTCCTGTACATCCTGATTCATAACATACTCATCTGTGTACGCATCATACATCCAATCTTGCTCCATATCACTAGTAGCATCCCATTCATAGGTATGCTGTACATAGGAAGCCATATCGGCAGCACCTTTGTAACCATGCTTCATCATACCCTCTATAAAGATAGGGTTCATTGGTTCACTGCGGAATTGGCGTTGAATTTCATCTTCTAAGGATCGCACTAAAATATCTTTACGGTACGTTGTATCACCTATGAATGATTTCGGTTGTACTCCTTTGATAGATTCTACAGCTGCAATCATTCCACCATGGTAGGCATTGAAATCATCTGTACTTAACAAGCTAACTTCTCGGTTATCTTCATTTTTTACGGTCACTTCAATAGAGCTTAATCGTCTGCGAAACTGTTGATGGCTTGGGATAATATCCCCCTGTTCATCATATCCATAACCGCCCCATGTAACATAGGCATTGGCTAAGTCTTCACGAGTCGACCAATTACTTTGTTCTAAAATTTGATTTACCCCTGCCCCATAGGCGCCTGGTGCATCACCAAAGACACGAATGGAGGCGGCTTTGATGGCTTCTTCATACTCCATGCCTTCTTCTACTAAGGCAGCTGTATCTAAGTCTATATGTTTTTTCACATAATTTATACTATAATCCTCAGCAAGAGATCCCACCATTTGCACGGCTTTCGCAATCCACATGACGCCAGAAGGCATCATATCTCGGAATAGTCCGCTAATACGGCTTGTCACATCGATACGTGGTCGCCCTAATTCCTCCAGAGGTATGACTTCTAAATCAGATACTCGACTTCCTGTATAAACTGGTCGTACCCCCAATAAATAGAATACTTCACCAATACATTGACCATGCGAGCGTTGTGTGTTATCCGCCCACAAAACTATGCCAATTTCCTCTGGATATCGCTGTTCTTCTCGAATGTATTCATTGAGCAACGCATCCCCTAATTCACAACCGATAGCATAGGCAGGTACGGTCGGTAACGTCCGTTCATCAACTCCATAAAAGTTGCGTCCCATAGGAAGCACATCGATACCACCATTAGTAACAGCACCCCCAATATTAGGCGGAATATATTTTCCTTCCAATCCTCGTAATAGTTGGCTCATTTCTTCTGTGGTTTGGCGCAACCCTGCGAGGTAGGTCTCACACAGTTTTTCTTTCTGTGCATTGTCTGGCACACCATGCATGTCTATGAAAGCATCCAGATATCCTTTTTCTTCCTCGATAGATGGATTTTGCCCCAAAATATGCAATCCACAACGAATATGGCGATTTTGGATGTCCATCAAATAATTATGAATATCCCCTAACAGTTCTTCTGCTTCGTCTACATGAATGGATTCAGCTAAGGAGCGCCACTCTTCTTCACTGACAGCTTTATCTGTCACAAAGTGTACCTGACCACCCTCTTGATACCAGCTGAAGAGCTCGCACAAGTGTTCTAAATGACAATCTTTCACAGAAGATAAGATATACCCTAGTACCACTTGCTCTTGGTTTGTTTCCTGTACTTTCATATGGTCATACTCATCTAAGTATCGTTCCAACGTTTCGTAATCACCATATAAGCCAGATCGCTTCATAGGTGGCGATAAATAGCTAAGTAAAACCGCATGGCTACGCCGTTTTGCTTGAATACCTTCACCGACAATGGTCGTCCAGTACGGATAGAGATTAGGCATGTCTTCGATACCTAACTGCGGGTAACAATAGGAACTTAACGCCGTTCCCTTACCGGGCAACCATTCTAAGTTACCATGGGTGCCCATGTGGATCGCCACATCGGCTTGGAATACAGTACGCACCCAATGGTACACCCCTTCATAATGATGGGTTGGCGGAATATCTGGCGAATGGTACAGAGCATCAGGATTATCACTAAATCCACGTGGTGGCTGTACCAAAACCCATACATTACCAAAAGCAACGCCTGGAATGATGAGTTCATCATCTTCTACAAATATCTCACCTATGGGCTGTCCCCAATGCTGGAGTAAAGATTCTTGGGTACTACTGCCCAACTTCGAAAACCATATATCATACAGTGTTTTTGGAAGTTTAGGGGCTTTCTTAATAGCCGCATCTGTCAAACAGTCTACATCATTGGTAGCATGTTTGGTCAGTATCGTCATGAGTTCTTCACTCGTTTGAGGAATCCCTTCCACTGTATATCCGTTCTGTTGTAATTCTTGTAACAAGCGCAGTACAGATTCTGGAGTATCTAGACCGCATGCATTACCAATATGCGAATTTTTCGGAGGATAATTATGAAGGAATAGGGCAATCTTAACATTTGCCCTGTCTTTCCGTTGTAATGCAACCCATCGTTTGGCTTGGTCTACTACCTTTTGAATCCCCTCAAGATATGGTTTGAAATAATATCCCCTTTCCTCTGAATAGGTTCTGGTCCCTACGATATGACCATTTAGAATACCATCTATTTCCGGCAAGGATAAAGAGAATGAAATATCCATCGGCTCTAACCCTTGAGATCGTGCTTGCCAGCTTTCAAGGGTAGTATAGGTAACAAATCCCTGCAAGATAGGAATACCTAACTCAGCCATTTCATCACGACTCGCTCCTTGTAAACCAATGATGGAGAACTTACATGTATTAATGATGAGAGATAGGGTCTCTTTCACTTGATTCGCAAATAACGTGTGCCAACAATCGTACCACCGTAATTGATCACCGGATTTACTGCTGTACTGACCAAAGACTAATACAGGAGATAGACCCTGCTCTAATGCACGATCATAGAGTGCATAGGGATAGTCTAATTGACCTTGCACCCATTCATCACGATAAAAAAATATGCCTACCACGGGGCCACTATAATCATAGTCCTTACAATACTCCTCATAAGATGGATACACTTCGCCCTGCCTACCTAAAATACCTTGGTATGGTAGTTCTTTTACCGGTTGCACTGGCCCTGTATAACCTTGTAAGGATAGCATATATTGGCACAGTCCATAAAAGTTTTCTGTTCCACCTTGGTGCAAATAAACCTTAATTTGATTAATCTCCTCATCTGCAACACCATATCGCTGTACATCCGACGCTGAATCATGAAATAGCAAAACATAAGGAACTTGTTTCTGTGTAATATATTTGTGAATCCCTTTTACCAAAGGAGTATCTAAGGTACTGCCTACATGCGTAAATAGAACTGTATCCGCCGTATCAATAGCACGCTGAACATCTGCTAACTGTAAATCGTTGCGCGACAGAAAGACTATGCCCAAGGACATAGTCTCATCTGTACACTTCTGTTCTATTTCTTTAGCCCACTGCCAATGTTTCGTCATGGATGTGATGAGTAAAATAGAATGTTTCATATCGTACCTACTAGAAATGATAGGAATAATTCACATAGTAATTACGTGGTAAATCCCAGTATTCCCATTCGCCTTGAGAGATGACATTTTTACGATTTAACAAGTTATTTACATAGAATCCAATTGTTTGTGACTCATTCGGGCTATAGTTTACATGGGCATTTATATTGATAAACTCTGGATTGCGTTGTTTGTCCCGATTATAGGCACGAATACCCCAATAGGAAGCAGCTAATCCAGCTTGCCATTTATCTTTTTCATAATCTAACGCTAGGTTTAACTCTAATTTAGGAGCTGTTTGTACCCAATCTTTTTTATTCACATCTTGTTTTTTAGGATTAGAATAGGATGCACCTAATGTCATGATTATATCACTGGTCACATACGATTTATACTCTGCTTCAATCCCTGTATTGCGGAATTCTCCACCATTGATACGAATAGTTTTACGATTTCCATCAAGAGGATTCTCCGCCCAATCAAAGAAATTTTTAAATTTCATGTGATACAGACTAACACGCCAAGAATCTCTCTTATTAGCTTGTTTATACCCAATTTCATAATTCCAGCCTTCTTCTGGTTTTAATTTGCCACCTGGTATTTTCATATACTCAGAAGGTTTAATTTTTTTAGGATCTGTTACCCATTTAAAAGCATCATGAATGTTCGGCATTGTAAACGCTTTACCTATATTCGTATAGATGGATTTTGAACCATCAATCTTGTACAATGTTTGCCATTGTGGTGTAAACACTTGTTGATCTTTAATCGGATCATTAATAACTTGGTATCGACCACCAATAGTAGTGCTGAAAGATGGAGTAATCTGGAATTCATAATTACCATATAATGCTACAATATTACGCCCTGCTTTTACCATGTGATTCGCCTCTGATTTACCATGGTATGCTTCATGAATTGCCTGCACCCCTAGAACTGCTTTATTTGTATCCTTATGCGCCTTCCAAGTATGCTGTGCCTCTACACCCACTTTATAAGCACCATAATTATAAGGACTTTGTACATACTGTGGCGTTTTCAAAGAATTACTTTCACCGATTAAACGACGTGTATTGAAAAATACACTAGCCTTAGTAATCTCATCATCATATACAATGGATCCATTATTTTTAATATCTCGATAATGCCAATATTTGGTTTCTGTTAAAGCTGATTTTTTCGCGGTCCATTTTGCCTTTGGTATGGTACTAATTTGTCCATATGTAGAATCACTTTGTTGACGCATATAGTTAATTGTTACATAGTCATGAGGTTTCACATTTACTGCAATATTATGTGCATAGCCATTTTTTCGAGTATTATAATAGTCTTTTCCCGTTCTATCAGGAGATGTTCTAGCTTGTGCTCCATAATACTCTTTCGATGTAGAAATTTCAATTCTATCTGTGCCTACTGTTGTAGCATATTTTTTGTATCCTTCATTGCCGATACGTGTTTCAATAGTAGCATGGTTTTTAGTAGGTGCTTTTGTGATCACATTCACAACACCACCCAATGCTTCGGAACCATATTGTGCAGACGCAGCACCACGAACGATTTCAATGCGTTCCACATTATCCATCATCAGACCATTTAAACTGTTTTTACCATCTAAATTGATAGGTGCACCATTCACTAAAACCAAGGCACTCCTATCTAAGCCACGGATATTGGTACGGCTTTCCATACCGCCAAACTCTAATCCTAATGGTCCATAACTAAAAGTCGTTATACCGGTAGCCTGTCCAACTGCGTCGAAAATACTCTTCGCCCCAGAGTTTTTCAAATCTGCTTGATCAATAACTGTAACAGATGCTGGTGTTTCTAGATCTTTTGTCTCAAAACGTTGTGCTGTCACAACTACTGGGTTTAAAACTGTGACTAGTTCTGTTTCAGTTATAGCTTGTGCACTCAATACACTAGCTGTTGAGGCAAGTAACCCCGCAAAAATTGCTAATCGTAATGCCTTCCCTTTCATCATTACTCTCCTAACTGTAGCTAATTGCTACTTAACATACCGTGTCCACATGCCCATTATGGAACACAAATTGTTACCTTTTTAATTAAAGGATTATACTATACATTTGTTTATACCCATCCATACTATGAAAGAATATATTTCTAGTTTATCATACTATAGGTTTCATGTGGTAGTAAAATAAATTTTATTTATCAACTATCACAGTATACCAAAAAAGCACCGCCACAAAGGAAGGTGCTTTTCTATCCGCTCACCATGGTGATTTTATTCCTTTACAGATAACATCTCTCTAAGAGCTTCGTATCCATAGGTCACCATTGGTATATCTTGTATTAAGTTTTGGTCTGCTATGTCCTCTTCCGACTCCGTTACGACACAGATGTCATTAGCACCCGCAAGTCGCAGTAGGCGAACACTTTCACCAATCTGAGACGTATCTAATGCATCATTCATAATCACAACGCCTACTACATTGCGATTAAAAGCTCCTGCAGTAGCTGGTGGATAGGGATTGAATGGTTCCCCTAAGCGGCAGCCCAGTACCACGGTATCCACATCGTAGGATGACACTAAAAGAGCAGAAAAATACCAAGGATTTTCAATGTACTCTCCGGGAGTTAGCACACAATTGCCTTCACGATACACCGCCATTGGCCGTGGCAATGTCTTCTTTCCGCCTAAAAGACATTGTACCACAATTTCCACGTGACTATAGGTGCTACCAACCCACAAAGTACTACGCAAGGTATCCACGGTTAGCTCCTTGTAAGAGGAACTACGCTAAACTGTAGCAATTCCGAGAATCCCTGTAATACACTAGAGAGTGATACCTCTACGCTAGAAACATCTCCTGATATTAACACAGCCCCTGAAAATCGATCGATAAATTCGATATGTACATTGGCTGCTTTAGAGGCCATATCTCCTGCAATGATAGCCGCTTCCCCTGGGGTAATCGTCAAAATACCTACAGCACTACGACCTTCGCTATCCAAGCCTAATTTACTGTATAAATCCCGTTTTGGATTCGCCAACACATGAGCTAATGTGACTTGTTTTCCAGGTACTGACTCTTGAATGATACGTTGTTTATCTAGCATAGGATATAACCTCCTTTCCAATTATAAATGTAAAGTAACATGTAGCCAGTTAAATGCGCCCACTGCTAACAACGCGCCAATCGTTGGTCCTACAATTGGTACCCAAGCATAACCCATATTGGCAGTTCCTTTGTTAGGAAGCGGTAAAATCGCATAGGCCAAACGTGGCGTAAAGTCACGAGCAGGATTCAAGGCAAAGCCTGTAGTTCCACCAAAGGAGAAACCGATACTTGCCACAAGGAAACCGACAATAAGTGGTGCTAAGCCGTCAGCCATAGGTCCCAAAAAAAGTACACAAAAGATGAATAAGAAAGTAGCAATCACTTCAGATAGTAAATTCCAAGCGCGTTCCTCACAAGCTGGACCTGTAGCAAAAATACATACACAGTTTCCTTCATCTGGACCAGTAATCTTAAAGTGAGGATAATAGTGTAGCATCGTAATTCCTGCGCCTACAAAGCCCCCTAACAATTGAGCGATAACGGCCCCCACTACTAACTCTGAAGGAAATAATCCACCTGCTGCGAAAGCAATCGTTAACGCTGGGTTCAAGTGTCCTACGCCACCTAAGTGAACGGCCACATAGACTGCAAATGTAACTGCAAATCCCCAACCAAACATCAAACCAATCCAGTTTGTTTTAATTGCGCTTGTAATTGTATTTTTAAGCAATAATCCTGCATTACAACTACTACCGAAAGCCATTAGAATGGCTGTACCGATAAATTCACTAACATACACTTGTGTAGCATCCATATGTGTTACCTCATATAATACATGTTAATATACGTGTTAAATCTTCTTTTGTGGCTGCGTATGGATTACCTGGATAGGTACGATCCACCATTGCCTGTTGCACTAATGTAGTGAAAGATTCCTTAAAGGAAACTTCATCAACACCAAACTCTTTCATTGTTATAATGCAACCCACTCGACGCGCTAAAGATTGTGCACATCGTACTAAAGCAGCAATTTGTGCACTTTCATCATCAGATTCGGTGGTTAAGGAGAGTTTTTGTACAATCGAAATGTATTTTAATTTAGCCTCATTAGAGTTGGCTGCATTATACATAATGACATACGGCAATAGCATGGAGTTAGCTAAGCCATGCGGTACATGGAATTGCCCGCCTAATTGATGTGCTAAGGCATGGGTAATACCAAGACCCGCTTGGTTAAATGCAAGACCTGCCATGCAGGATGCTTCATGCATCGCTGCTCGAGCTGCTTCGTCTGTTCCACGCTCTACACATATTGGTAAGTTTTTAATGACTAATTCTATCGCTTTTTCTGCTAATGCATCTGTAAAATGGTTAGCTTCTGTGGCTACTAATGCTTCCATAGCATGTACCAATACGTCCATTCCACTATAAGCAGTTACCTTGGCTGGTGCAGATTTTACAAAGAATGTTGTCAAAATCGCTTCATCCGGTAATAAGCTTTCATCTACCAAAGGATATTTTATCCCTGTTTTTGTATCTGTGATAACCGCAAAGGATGTAACTTCTGATCCTGTACCACTTGTTGTAGGAATTGCGATAAATTTTTTAACTCCTACACCATAAATAGTTTTACAGAAATAGTTGATTCCTTTCGCTGTATCAATAGCAGAGCCACCACCAATGACAATCATAACTGTGGCTTGTTCTTTATGTAGAACCTCTACTCCTTTGACAATCGAATCAATAGGCGGGTCTGGTACAACATCAGAATACACTACATATGTATTATTAGTATTCACTAAGTTAATCACAGTTTGCAATGCTGGTGTTCCTTCTAGAAAAGGATCACAGATAATAAAAATACGTTCTCCTTCAAGTACTCGAAGTCTCTCTAAGGCATCTGTTTTGGTACCATTGGTAGAATTTTCGGTTTGTCCCGTAAAAATTTGAGTTTTAAAAGACCATGATTCCATAATTACGCCCCTTGTATATATGATTGAAAAGCTCGTAGTCCTGCGTTCACTATGAGCACATCTTCTTCTACAGTGCCACCACTAATGCCTAGACCACCGATTAGATGATTTCCTAGCATTAGTGGCTCACCACCGCCAAATAAGACTATGGGTCTTTTCACCATTGTCTCAACACCATAAAGAGGAGTCCCTGGTTGCACTATCTGTCCTAACTTCTCTGTTCCGCATTGAAAAGCGACTGCTGTATAGGCTTTATTAGGGGCTAGTTCTATGCTCACACCTAAAGCTCGTTCCATACGCCGTTGATACACTAAGGATCCGCTAGCATCCACAATAGCAATCACTACAGGAATCCTCAATCGTTTCGCCTCTTGTTCGCAGGCTTCAACGACAGTATCCACCACGGATTCAACGGTAATTCCTGTATGTCTCGACCATTGTGCTACTCGTCCAATGGGGGCAATCCCCTCTTGTGTAGTGGATGGTACGTGCTCTATGTTTGCAATAATGTCTCGGACTGAATCATATATATCCATGTCCATCCTCCTTACTAAAGGCTATCCTACTATTTGGTCAACAATGTTTCTACATCGTGATGTGGACGAGGAATTACGTGAGTAGATACAACTTGACCTACGTTACTAGCTGCTACTGCACCAGCTTCTACGGCTGCTTTAACAGCACCAACATCACCACGAACCATAACTGTTACTAAACCAGAACCAATTTTTTCATAACCAGTTAATTCTACATTGGATGCTTTTACCATTGCATCTGCTGCCTCGATAGCTGCTACTAAACCTTTTGTTTCTACCATGCCTAATGCATTATTCATGATAAACCTCCTTATTTTTTAGAACTACTTTTCTTTTTAGTTTTAGTCGATTTTGTTGATTTCTTAGATCCTGTAGCTTTTGGTGCTACTTCTGTTGTAGATGGTGTAGATTCTTCACCAATCACAATGTTTGTTAGCTCAGAAATGGTTTTTGCCATCGCAGTATCTGTTTCTTCCACTGTTTTTGCTGGCTCTGCCACGACAGTTACCGCCATAGGTTCTGCAACCACTGTGTCTACCACTGGTGTTTCCACTTCTGTGGCTGGAGTAGAAGTTGTATCTTCCTTTGCTTCTACTGTAGGTTCTTCTATAACTGCTGCTGTCGGCTCTTCCTTCGCATGTACTGTTTCTTCTTGCAAGAATACATCGATAACAGTTTGCGATACTCTTGGAATCACTTTAGAGCTTACAAAACAACCCATCTCTTTTGCCACCATAGCACCGGTTTCAACAGCTGATTGTACAGCTCCCACATCACCTATTACTTTCACAGTAAACCAACCAAAACCATTAGCTCTATCAATATTTACTACATGCACGTTAGATGCTTTTACCATGACATCTGACATGGTAATGGCGCCTAACAAGCCTTTTACTTCTAATAGTCCTAACGATTGATTCATATAAGCCTCACTTATCTCAAGCTAAATGCTTCACTTAATACACAACGACGGATACGACAGAATGATCTTGCACAAGTAATGCCTTCTCCTGTTGGTCCTGCAATGGTAAATGTAGTGTGACCTTCGCCACCTACACCAATACCTGCATAGGATGGAGCATTCTTAACAAAAATTGTAGTTTCTAGTAACCGTGCCATTTTAGATAATTTTTCTAAGTTTTGAGAGTGCATCATTGCTGTGTGACGATTTCCCAATTCTGCTCGGTACGCACATTCGATAGCAATGTCTACATTTGGAACTGCTACGATTGGTAAAATTGGCATCATCATTTCTTCTGTTACTAGGTGATGATGTTCTGATGTACGAGCAATGATTAAACGAGTGCTGTCATCTACTACAATACCTACTAATGCTAATAAATCTTTAGCCGATTTACCTACAAAGTCTGGATTTGGTTTACCATCTTTCTTAGTTACTTTTTCAACTAATGTATCTAACACAGACATATCAGTAATTTCATAAGCACCATTCTTTTTCATATGGTATACCAATTGATCTGCCACAGATTCCACAACAAATACTTCTTTTTCAGCAATACATGGAACGTTGTTATCAAAACTTGCACCACTTACGATATCTTTTGCTGCTTGTTCAATATGTGCTGTTTCATCTACAACTACTGGAGGGTTACCAGCGCCGGCACCAATCGCTTTTTTACCAGACGATAACACTTGGTTTACAATTCCAGGGCCACCGGTAGCAACTAAGAGTCTTACTTTTGGATGGCTCATCATACATTGTGTACTTTCAATTGATGGTTCACGCACCATTGTTACCAAGTTGTTAGGAGCACCTGCCGCTTCTAGTGCTTTATTGATCATTTGCACTAAAATAGTAGATACTTTTTTAGCTCTTGGATGCGGACTGAATACCACTGTATTACCGCCAACGATCATGGAGATAGAGTTATTGATAATTGTTTCCGTTGGGTTGGTTGTTGGTGTAATGGCACCAATCACGCCAAATGGACAAAACTCTTCAATTGTTAATCCATCATGACCTGTCATAGCCCGTGTTTCCAACACTTCTTTACCTGGTGTTTTCACAGCAGCTACTCGATTTTTAATCAATTTATCAGTATATCTACCAATCCCAGTTTCTTCTACTGCCATAAGCGAAATCATTTCTAAATGATCTTTTTGCAACACAGTTTCACGAATGGCATCCACAAAAGCATTGCGTTCTTGCAGTGAAAAAGCTAACAACTCTCTTTGCGCCACTTCACTAGCATCAATAGCGGCCTCCATGGTATCGAACACGCCATATTCATAGCAAGTTGTTTCCATACCTACCCCTTCTTGTTGTAAATCTTTCACTACTTGTTTTACTATACTTTCAATCATTTCTAAGTTCATTTGTATCTCCTCTATGACTTCGATACAATTCCAATATCATTGTTTTTTATGCGTCCTGCATTCGCTTCATCTACATCAATATGCATTTCTAAAGCAAATTTTGGCGATACTCGAATAATCACATTGGAAAATGTCAGTTCTCGTTCTCCATGCACAGTCACTGTCACCCGTTCTTTATCGACCACACCCATACGTCTTGCATCATCAGGATGCATATGGATATGTCGATGCGCTACGATTACACCTTGAGAAATCGTTAATTTTCCTTTCGGTCCAAGTAACGTTATACCTGGAGTTTCCCGTAAATCACCAGATTCACGTATTACGCCTGGTACTCCCAACGTAAATGAATCTGTTAGAGAGATCTCCACTTGTGTATCATTTCTAAAAGGTCCCAAAATACGCACTTTTTCAATACTACCTTTTGGTCCTACTAGAGTTACTGTTTCATTTGCAGCATATTGTCCTGGTTGTTTCAAGTCTACTTTTTTTGTCAGTTCATCTTGTCCAAATAAAACGGTATATGCTTCTTTTGATACATGAACATGACGATTTGAAACACCAATTGGTACGCTACATCTATTCAATTCTTGTAACTTTGCTATGACGCGCTCCGTCACTAAATGTAAATACTCAGATTGTTTCATAGGTTTCCACCAATCCATTAATGACTTGATCTCGATATTGTGAGATTGTTTTATGTTCATGCTTTTTGAAAATTTTACAGAAATAGCTCACATCACTATACCCCAATATGTTGGCAATATAGGATCCGCTCTTTTTCGTCCCAAGTATATATTCCTTCGCTAAATTGATTTTTTTCTTGTGTATATACTGCATAATCGTCATATTTAACTTATGTTTAAATATACGACTAATGTAGCCTTGACTTACATTACAAGAAACAACTATATCTTTTAAGGAAATATCTTCTTGTATATGTGTGTGAATATAGTAGAGAACATTATGCAAAATGTCTTGTTTCCCTTGATATAGTTTCATAAATAGGAAATCAACCATTTTAAATATCCATATACCTAGCCCTTCTGCATATTTTGTATGCATAGGTTCCAATGGTATCTTTCCCTCCATCCTATGTATCATCGATGTGTGGGTGTCTAAGACCTTTTGTTGTACCTGATCTACTAGTGCATACAATTCATTGGCAATTGACTGGCTATTACTATGTTTCTGTGTATACTGACATACTTGGTATAATCTGTCATAAGCTACCTCAAAATCAC
>CALGLI010000290.1 GCA_937930265.1 uncultured Veillonella sp.
TCAACAAGATCCTGCTATTACAGCAAGTCGTAATCTAGATTTCTTTGCTTATGCTATCGGATCTTCAGAGGGGTCGTCTATCCATTCTCAACATGAATTGTTACAACAGTTAGAAGCTTTTAAGTTTCATGTAAACCCTCACTATAAAGTGTGTAGTTCTATTAAAGAAGTGATAGAACACATTCAATATTGGGAAGTAGAACGTCACAATTTGCCTTACGATACAGATGGTATGGTCATCAAAGTAGATGATTTTGAAGACCAAGATACATTAGGAACAACGGCAAAAGATCCTAAATGGGCAACCGCATTCAAATATCCTCCAGAAGAAGTAGAAACCATCGTGAAGGATATTACTATCAATGTAGGTCGAACAGGGGTTCTTACGCCAACTGCAGAATTAGAATCAGTATTCGTGTCGGGCACTAATGTATCAAGAGCGACGTTGCATAATGAAGATTTTATCAAAGAGAAAGATATTCGCATCGGTGATACAGTACGTATTCATAAAGCTGCAGAAATCATTCCAGAGGTCATTTCTGTAGTGGTAGATAAGCGACAATTGAACTCTGCACCTTATGAAATGCCAAGTGCGTGCCCTGTCTGTGCATCTCCTACAGTACGCCGTGAAGGGGAAGTAGCTATTTACTGTAGTAATGATCATTGTCCTGCGGTAGAAAAAGAGGGTATTATTCATTTTGCCTCTAGAGATGCTATGAATATCGATGGCTTAGGACCAAGTATAGTAGAAGCGCTAGTAACTAATCATCGAATTGAAACAGTGGTGGATTTATACCATTTGAAAGAGGACGATATTACATCTTTGGAACGGATGGGGTTCATTGATGTCAAGAAATCAAAAACATAAATAGTGAACCAGCGATTGATGATTCTAAACAACGTGGACTAGGTCGAGTTTTGTTTGGACTAGGTATACGTTTAATCGGTGCTAAAGCAGGGCAAACCATTGCGAAATATTTTACTTCCATTGATAGCTTAATGAATGCCACCATAGATGAGTTAACTAGTATTGATGAAATTGGTCCTACTATGGCGAAGAGTTTAGTAGAATATTTTGGAAACGAACGAAATCGTCAATTAGTAGAAGGCTTGCGTAGTGTCGGTGTACGATTAGAAGAGGAAGTACAAGAAGCTGCTGGTAATGAATTAGAAGGACAAATTATCGTATTGACTGGTAAGCTTACTTCCATGGGACGTTCTGAAGCTGGTGCTATTTTAGAAGCTCATGGTGCTAAAGTAACAGGTTCTGTGAGCAAGAAAACGACTTTAGTCATCGCTGGTGAAGATGCAGGTAGTAAACTAACTAAGGCAGAACAATTAGGTATCCCAGTGATGGATGAGGAAGGCTTATTGAATTTAATCAAGGATTTCTAGGCTTATCTATTGATAATGAGGTAGTATATCCTCTATAATAAAGAGATAAGCTTAGAGAGGTTACAAATATGGAATATAAGACATTACTGGAATATTTCCAAGACCATACAAGTTCACATCCGTTTGAAGTGTTGCATCATGTAACACTTAAGAATGTGTCTCCAGGACATGTGGAGCTAGACTTTCACAGTGAAGAACAATTACACAGTAATCCACGAGGCGATGTGTATGGTGGGGTGCATTTGAGTTTGTCAGATTATCTTATGGGATTGGCTTGTATTACGCTAGGAAAGCAAGTGACAACGGCACAAATTAATGGCAATTTTGTGAAACCATTGTCTAATAATGCAAGAATACGTGGTGTATCCAATGTGGAGCACAAAGGACAAAGTACAATGGTTACATCATGTCGTTTGTATAACGACATGGGAGAACTCGTCTATATGGGAAGTGGAACCTTTATGGTTCTTGACGATTTGGCGTTACCAGAATTACCATGGTCGTTATTAGATGAAGAATAGTTGGAGGATAGGAATCAATGAAAGAACAATTGCAAGCGTTGCAAGAGAAAGCAATTGCCCAAATTCAAGGGGCTACGAACTTGCAGGAATTACAAGATATTCGTGTTACCTATTTAGGTAAAAAAGGAGAGGTTACATCCTTGTTGAAAGGATTGGGAAAATTATCTCCAGAAGAGCGTCCTGCTATGGGAGCCTTGGTGAATACAGTCCGTGTGGCTTTGGAAGAAGCCTTAGAAGCAGTACAACAACAAATGGAATCTGCTGTATTGGCTGCTAAACTAGAAAAAGAAACCATTGATATTACATTGCCAGGTCGGCCAGTTCGAAAAGGCCATTTACATCCATTGACACAAATCAATGAAGAAATTGAACAATTCTTTGTGTCCATGGGCTATGCAGTGGAAGAAGGTCCAGAAATTGAATCGGATTACTTTAACTTTGAATGCTTGAATTTGGCTGCTGATCATCCAGCTCGTGATATGCAGGATTCTTTCTATATTACCGATTCCGTATTACTTCGTACGCATACTTCACCTGTACAGGCGAGAACATTACAAAACAGTGAAAAAAATGCACCTATCCGTATGATTGCACCAGGTAAAGTGTATCGTTGGGACTATGATGCTACACATTCCCCAGTTTTCCATCAAGTAGAAGGTCTTGTTATTGATAAGAATATTACCTTCTCTGACTTGAAAGGCACATTGGAACTGTTCTTGAAAAAAATGTTTGGTGAAGATACAGCTGTACGATTCCGTACGAGTTTCTTCCCTTTCACAGAACCAAGTGCAGAAGTAGATATTTCTTGTTGCATGTGCCATGGTGATGGTTGCCGTGTTTGCTCTCATACAGGATGGTTAGAAATTCTTGGTTGTGGTATGGTACATCCAAACGTATTGAAATTGAACGGTTACGATCCTAATGAAGTGCAAGGTTTTGCCTTCGGTATGGGTGTAGAACGTATTG
>CALGLI010000291.1 GCA_937930265.1 uncultured Veillonella sp.
ACAAGGCGCATCACTGGTTCGCAGGCTAGGTAAAAGAATGTACTCAACCCTACTCCTACGGCAACACCTACAGCAGTGGTCATCCATACGCGACGGGATACTTCTTCTTCGCGTTTTGCCCCTATGAGAAATCCCACTACAATTTGTGCTGCATTAGCCAATGCAATGGTATACATATAGCAGAAGGTGGCGATGATGTACACATTCACTTTCGTAGTAATCACTATGAGCCCCATGAGATTGATTAGTTTCATAATCACTGTCTGTGACAGTTGGTATGACAAAGTTTCTCCACCAGAAGGAACCGAAATAAACAGCAATTGTCGTAGCGTATCCCAACGGAATGGCCGCAGATAGTCTACTTTCAGACGCACTGTCAGTAAAGAATAATGGCACCAGATAATAAGAGCTAGTCCCAATGCTTTGCTTATCACTGTGGAAATGGATACCCCTAGTACGCCTAAGCTAGGAATTGGTCCCCAACCATAGATTAACACATAGTTCAAAATGATGTGCACCACATTCATAATCATTGCAATCCACATGGAGATGCGAGGCATAGAGTGTCCTCGAAATACCGCTAAATAGACGGCGTAAATCCCGGTGATGGGAATGCTGGCTGCCACGATATTCATGTATAGGCTAGTCTCTTCTAAGATTTCAGCTGGCACACCTAACCATTGACATAGGGTATCGTGAAATGCGATGACCACTCCCCCTGCTACAAAACTAAATACGGTATGGAATACGATGCTAATGGTATACACCTCATCAATTTTATCGGGACGTCTAGCTCCTAAATATTGTGCAATGAGTATGGTCGTAGCGGTACTCATAACGATGAGCAAAAACAGAATCATATTAATAATCTGATTCGCATTCGCTACGGCTGCCACCGCCGTTTCTGCATAATGACTGAGCATGAATTGATCCACATTGCCCAGGAGCATTTGCAGAAACAGTTCTATAAAGATAGGGACACTCAGTGCCCCTACGGATAACGATATATCTTTTGTTACTTTCATAAGTCTTCGTTCTTTTCTAATGCACCATTTGCCACTAAAGATTCCCAAGCCGATACTAGGCGATACCGTGCCTCTACTTCTGCCTCTTTCCAATGATCCCCCTCAGGGAACCATTCACTAGGCACCTTACCGCATTTCGTAAAGTTCAGCGTATAGCCCATGGATCGCACTTCTTTTGTAGCCCACCATGCACCTATGCGGTCACGACTATCTAAATAGACCGTATCTAAACCCGTTTCGGATACCCAAGATACAATCTCCGGCCAATACTCTGTAGGAATCACACTACTTGCTAAAGCTTCTTCTAATGCTTGGTTGGCTACTTGTAACGGATTATCTACCGCAGCACCCTCTGTATTTTGTACTTCTTCTAGCACTTGATCCACTATACTTTGTGCTGTGTCCATCATACTATCGCTCCTTTCTATGCATCCATTCAATATATTCTTCACCCCATGTTGCTAAGGCTGTTAACACAGTTTTGAAAGATTCTCCTATGGGCGTTAGATAATACTTGACAACACTTTTTGCATCGTCACATTGGAACAAAGCCCAACAAGCTTATCTATGTTCACCGTTTGGTCAGTGTTCTCCGCCATAGCAACACCTCCTACTTGCATATACTTCTATTATATCACAGGCTATATGTATAGCCTATGTTGAAAGCCTTCCCTCGTATTATACTGCATGCATGACTCATACTATTTTCCTACTATGCAAACATATGGATAGCTAGTATGGCTGCACTTTTAAACATATTATTTCTTATCTATCATCAGGCATGGATAGAGAGCATCGTTGTTCTTTCATGTATATTATTTCTTTTCTATCGTCAGGCTTGGCAAGCGATCACGAATCGCTTTGCCTCGCGCCAAATACTGTCCTAGTCCATCCCCATTGTCATCGGCTTGGAGTAAGGTTTTCACCGTTTCTAGCTCCTGTTCCACCTTATGGATGGCCTCTAACACATTATGGCGATTGCCGTAGATAATCTCCTGCCACATGCTCGGCAGACCACTGGCGGTACGAGTACTGTCTCGTAAGCCCCCTGCTGACAAGCTCATGCGTTTATCTCCCAGTTCATCGTTACCAACGGCGGTAATCATGACGGACGCCAACATATGAGGCATATGGCTTACCATGGCCAAGCATCCATCGTGACGCTTCATGTCCACGTATTCGATACGAGACCCCAAAGCACGACCCATGTCAGCGAGTTCCTGTGCCACGGTGGCATCGTAGGCTGGTTGTGTTTCATCTTCTAGGATAATCCACCCCATTTTCTGAAAGAGGTCTTTATGGGCTTCTTCATAGCCTCCTTTTTCAGACCCAGCCATAGGGTGCACCGATACAAAGTGAACGCCCTCTGGGATATGAGTGTACACGGCATGGGCAAAGTCATCCTTCGCACTGGACACATCGGTCACCACTTGCCCTGGTCGGAGCAATGAGGCTACTTTCACAAAGAGCTCACTATTCGTTTGTGGCGGCAAGGCAAACACAACAATATCTGCGCCCTCAATCACTGGTTCCACTGCTGTGAAAGCCTGTGATACACAGCCATCGGCCAGCGCTATATCACAAATCTCCTGACGCCGTGCATACCCGATGACATCGTATGCTGTATAGGCTCCCAATGCTTTTGCTAAAGACGCCCCTAGCAATCCTAATCCAATAATACCCACCGTTCGTGCCATCCTGTACCTCCTACCCCTAACATTAAGGAACTAAACTATAGCTATCAATATATATGTCTCACCATCAATTCCATACAGTCCTTCTACCACTTGTCCTTATAGTATGATGTCACTTCAATAAATGAATCTTTTAAGTGTTACCATATTCTATATTTACTA
>CALGLI010000292.1 GCA_937930265.1 uncultured Veillonella sp.
TCTCGCAACGCCCCTGCATGAACGCCCTCATAAGAGGACTCTAATAATTCTGTATTTGTAATGTCTGTTACGATGTGCTTGGATCCTTCCACAGTCACCGTTGCACGTTCTGTACCAGCCCATACATTGCCTTCTGTATGATTTACCTTTAACCAACGGAAAGTCGGTCTAGGCAATTCATTAAAATGTAATGTCTTGCTCATCCTAACCTCCTAACCGATAGAACCTTCAAGTTCTAAGGTAATTAAATTATTCATTTCTACAGCGTATTCCAATGGTAATTCTTTAGAAATTGGCTCTACGAAACCACGCACAAGCATAGCTCTCGCCTCTTCTTCACTAATACCACGAGTCATTAAGTAGAAAATCGCTTCATCGGAAATACGACCGATTTTCGCTTCATGACCTAAATCGACATTATCGTTTTCAATGGTAATAGATGGAATGGTATCAGATTGAGATTCTTGGTCCAACATCAAAGATTCACAAGATACGGTCGCTTTGGAATGGTCTGCATTTTTACCGATGTTCAAGACACCACGGTAAATTGCTGTACCACCGCTCTTAGAAATGGACTTGGAGTTAACATTACTTGTTGTATGTGGCGCCGCGTGGATGACTTTTGCCCCTGTATCTAGGTATTGCCCTTCACCAGCAAATGTAACACCTGTAAATTCACAGTGCGCCCCTTCACCAGCCAAGATGCTCATTGGATACAAGCAAGATACAGCGGAACCAAAGGAACCAGATACCCACTCAATGGTACCATTTTTACCAACCCGGCTACGTTTTGTATTCAAGTTGTACATATTTTTGGACCAGTTTTCGATGGTGGAATACCGTAAAGTAGCATTATCTTTTACAAATAATTCAACGCAACCAGCATGCAAGTTAGCTACATTGTATTTTGGTGCGGAACAACCTTCGATGAAGTGAGCTTTGGCACCTTCTTCTACGATGATTAACGTATGCTCAAACTGACCTGCCCCTGGAGCATTTAAACGGAAGTAAGACTGCAATGGAATATCTACAGTTACTCCTTTTGGCACATATACGAAGGAACCGCCAGACCACACTGCACCATGTAAAGCTGCAAATTTATGATCTGTAGGTGGCACTAATGTCATGAAATATTGTTTTACAACATCCTCATGTTCATGTAGTGCTGTCTGCATATCAGTATACACAACACCTTGACGAATCAAGTCTTCTTGAATACTATGATATACAACCTCAGAGTCATATTGAGCGCCTACACCAGCCAAAGAAGTTTTTTCAGCTTCTTGGATACCAAGACGGTCAAATGTCTCTTTAATATCTTCTGGAACTTCGTTCCAGTCTTCTTTCATATCAATTTTAGGTTTTACATAGGTCACAATATCTGCCATATTTAAGGCGCTAATATCTGGCACCCAATTAGGAACCTCTAATTGATTGTAAATTTCAAGAGATTTTAAACGGAAATCTAACATCCATTGTGGCTCATTTTTGTTAGCCCACATTTCACGAATGATATCTTCTGTTAAACCAGCTTCTGATTTATAGGAGAAATCAAATTCATTACGAATGTCATAGACGCCGCGATCCATCTCCTCAATTTGAGTTTTCTTTCTCGCTTCCATGAAATCCTCCTATACTAAATTTTTATATGCGTCGTAGCCTTTTTCTTCGATTTCACGAACGAGTTCAGGGCCACCAGTTTTTACAATACGGCCATCGAT
>CALGLI010000293.1 GCA_937930265.1 uncultured Veillonella sp.
GAAGATGAAGAAGTAGCGTATGCTGTCTTTGATTTTGGTGGTGGCACTACAGATTTTGATTTTGGTATTGAAAGAAAACCGGCTAATCAAAGACGTAAGTTTGAAATCGAACAATTTGGTAAAGGTGGAGATCCTTATTTAGGTGGGGAGAATTTATTACAATTATTAGCCTATGCGGTGTATGAGGATAATATTACAGTATTACGCCAAGAAGGGATTCAGATTGTACTACCGAAAAAAGCGACAGCCTTTGCTGGCAGTGAACGTTTAGTGATGGAAACAGACCAAGCATCTCAAGAAGCACATTTAAACATGCGTACGTTGATGCGGTTATTACGTCCTATTTGGGAAGAACATAAAGATTACAAGGAAGCATTTATCGATGGTCCAGTAAGTATTGATCTATATACGAAAGAACAGGGTGCCATTAAACGAAAACCAGTTAAATTACAAATTAACCTATATCACTTACAAGATGTTATCAGGACACATATTCAGCGAGGCGTTTCTAGTTTCATAACGCAGCTTCGATCAGTATTTGCTAAGTGTGAAGAAGTACAATATCCAGTTCATATTTTCTTAGCGGGTAACTCTTGCCAATCTCGTATTGTACAAGAAGAATTTGTAAAGTCTTTAATAACGGTGATTAAAGGAATTTCTTCTCAAACAGGTAAGGATGGTTCTTCTGCTTTTCGCTTATATCCGCCATTAGGAACTAGCATGAAGATGGAGGATATTCTTAAAACCCTAGAAAGTGATGAAGATAAGGAACTAGCGAATGAAATCATTGGTAGTAATGTAAGCTGTGCAAAAGAATCTCAGCAAATGCAGATTGACCGTGTTCGTACGGGAAAAACAGGCGTAGTATTTGGTCTTTTACGTAGTCGTCGTGGTGGTAAAGATATAAAAATTATAAATAACAATGAAGTTTCATTGGGCAGCTCTGGTGAAGTAGAAAATAGATTTCCCTATTTCTTAGGTTGTGAAGGAGAAAATCGAACTTTTGAGGTAAGGATTAATTTAGACGTACCATATAATCAATGGAGAAGTTTTGACTGGGCTGATGAAGAAAAATTTGAGTTATATTACACAGAAGATTCTCGTGCCCTACAAAAACACTTTTTGCCGATTACAGAAACGAAGGCTGTCATTTGTCGTATTGATGAGGCAGATGAAGATAAGATGATCTTTATTAAGAAAACATCTATAGATACCATTGAATACGTAGTAGCAGATATAGATACTTTCACTGGAGATACAACAGGCATGAAGG
>CALGLI010000294.1 GCA_937930265.1 uncultured Veillonella sp.
CGTAAACCATTTGTTATGGGCCATCGACCGGCATCCTTTACTTCTTCATTCCATGGACAATGGGTACAAGGCGGTAAGAGAGTGTATAGTGTAGATACTATCAATATTGGCAATCGATATAGTATTTATGGCTTTGATGGTGAATATACACTTATGGGCGATAGTGGCTGGTATATACGTAATGAAGTATCCTCAGTTATTCCGCGGCTTAATACGGAAGTATATTTTGGCCTTGATGTAGGAGCTGTATATGGTAAAAGTACAGAATCGTTAGTTGGGAAAAGTATTGCTGGTACAGCATTAGGTATACGTGGAAACTATGCATCAGGGCTCATGGTCGATGCATTTGTAAGTACACCATTGTATAAACCTGCTGGATACCATACTAAGAAATTCTATGCGGGATTTACTGTAGGGTATCGTTTCTAGATAGAGTGAGATGCGTCATAAAAGCGAGCAGCTATCTAGTTATGACGTTTTAGAAAAGGGCTTATATGTGTTGATAAAGCCCCTAATATAAGAGAGTTTTTGTATATATAGTTGGAGAGTTGTATGTGTAAAACAAATCAAGAACGACGTACGCTGGGACGAAAGATACTGTCTTGGCTCACTTTTGGTGTATTTGTCGCCTCTCAATCATTGGTATTGGCGGCACCGATTATGCCGGATAATAATGCTGCTATTACTGAACGACCATTAGTTCAGGAAACAGCTAATCACATTCCATTGGTTAATATTACGGCACCTACTAATGGTGGCGTCTCTATGAATAAGTATGACCAATTTAATGTTGAGAAACAGGGTGCTATTCTAAATAACTCCTATGTATCGAGTAAAACGGAACTAGCTGGTTATGTGCAAGGAAATAGTAACATGGTGAATGGTACTGCAAAGGTCATCGTAAACCAAGTTACATCAGATGCACCAACATCTATGAGTGGTTATTTAGAAGTAGCGGGGCAAAAAGCCTCAGTTGTGGTTGCTAACCCTAACGGTATTACAGTTAATGGTGGGGGCTTCCTTAATACAGATCATGCTGTGTTAACTACAGGTAAACCAGAATTAGATGATGCTGGAAATTTACAACATTACCGCGTAGAACAAGGAAACGTTTCTATTGAAGGTAAAGGCCTTGATGGGAAACGTGCAGATTCTGTGTCTATCTTGGCACGAACTATTGATGTAAATGCAGGTGTTTGGGCAAA
>CALGLI010000295.1 GCA_937930265.1 uncultured Veillonella sp.
TCAGGCTCCAATAATTCTAACGTGCCTACGACAGAGGCAATAGCACCGCCCCGATCAATATCTGCAATAAGCATTACAGGAGCCTTTGCTAACTTGGCAACACGCATGTTTACAATATCATTAGCTTTTAAATTAACCTCAGCTGGACTACCAGCGCCTTCAATGACAATCATATCAAAATTATCATCTAAGTATTGTAAACTTTCTTTCACTTTATCCAAGGCTGTTAAGGAGTATTTTGTGTGATATTCTCTAGCACTATAGACGCCTACTGGTTTGCCCATGAGCACCACTTGTGAAGATTGGTTGCCCGTAGGTTTTAAGAGGACAGGATTCATCTGTACAATCGGTTCTAACCCAGCAGCTTCTGCTTGTGCTACTTGAGCACGGCCAATTTCATCGCCTGCTTTTGTCACATAGGAGTTTAATGCCATATTTTGCGCTTTGAAAGGCACTGTTTTGTATCCTTTATTATGTAGAATACGGCACATTGCTGTAGCTAAAATACTTTTACCTACATTCGAACTTGTTCCTTGAAACATAATTTTTTTAGCCATGGTTCTTAACCTCCAATGCTTTTACATCTATTGTCATACCGCTAATTGTCATATACGCTTCATCTGCCTCTGCAGCGACTAAACGATTGACACGACCCATAATATCTCTAAATATACGGGCAAGTTTATTTTCAGGCACAATGCCTAATCCAATTTCATTAGTTACAAAAATGACTGTTTTTTCCTGCTCCCCTTCGTAGGAATGAATCCCATCTAAGACAGCTTGTACTTCTGAAAGTATGGCTCTCTCCCGTTCATTGATATCCTCTTGGGATCTGAACTCCCCGTCTTGTAATAATAGATTGGTAGTCCACATAGTTAGACAATCCACAATGACTACGGAACATTCTTTCATTACTGTATGAAGGTGTTCACTGATGGTATGAGGGATTTCATAATTATTCCATATCGCTTTACGTCGTTCTTGGTGTAGATGAATGCGATGCTTCATCTCTTCATCATAGGCTCGGCCTGTGGCAATATATCCTTTTTGTCCCGCTTTTGAAAGTGCTAGTGTTTCTGCAAACTCACTTTTACCACTGCGGGCACCTCCTGTACAAAATATAATACGATTTTTCATAACATCCCTATACAAAGTTGCCCTTTATCAGTTATCATATGTACTATACGTTCATTATAAAGGAGACAACTATGGAATTATTAAACTTAGACATCCAATTAATGGCAACCTTATGGGAACATACCTATCGTGCAGCCATCAAGGATCAAAATGGAAATTATGTAGCCTCTGTGCGCATCATCGTAAATGTTCCACTTTCACCAGATCGTTTACCACCCAATGCACCAAAAGCAGAACCACAATTATTTGTATTAGTGGAGGATGCTGTGATGGACTCAGGTGACATCATTCAGTTCGAAACATTGCTGTCTGTACACATCCGAGAGAAATTCAAAAATGAAATCGATCAGATCTATTTCTTCTATCCAAGCCCTGAAGATGTATTAAATAAAACTGTAGATGTACAAGAAGTACAACACTAATCACAGTAACTACATACATAGTATTATAGCACATCCAAGAAGATTTGATAGAAATAATCTAAGAGATACAAAAAGAAGGTACCCCTATGGAGTACCTCTTTTTTTATGCACTGCTTATTGTACTTCGTCTTCTACACGAGCTAAGATAAATAGCAAGTCAGATAATCGATTTAAATAACGAAGATTCGACATATGAATTTCTTCTGTTTCTCCTAACTTCCATAGGTCTCGTTCTGCACGGCGAACGATGGTACGACCTAAGTGCAGAAAACTAGATGTTTTGCTATCGCCTGGTAAAATAAATTTAGATAGTGGCTCTAATTGTTCATCAAATTTGTCGATGATCTGTTCTAAATTAGTCACATGCTCATCTGTAATAGTAGCTTCTTGACCTAAACTAGAAATATCAGCCATAATCATCCACAACTCTTTTTCTAGTTGTAACAATGTGTCTTGCACAGCTTTTTTGTCTGAGTACGCACGGGCTACTCCTAGGAAAGCTTGTGCTTCATCAATCGTTCCATACGTACAAACACGTTGTGATGCTTTGCTTACACGTTCTCCAGTATATAGACCAGTAGAACCTGCATCACCTGTTTTCGTGTACACTTTTGCCATAGTATACCTCCTTAACAATTAGGAAACCTTACGATTTCTATAATATTAATGTGCATAGCACACCTTTATAGGCGACTCGCTATCTCACGTAACCGTTGAATACGACTTTCAGTAGACGGATGCGTACTAAATAACTGAGTCATGGTGGAAGAAATTCCACTTAAAGGATTAATGATAAACATGTGTGCTGTAGATGATACTCGGC
>CALGLI010000296.1 GCA_937930265.1 uncultured Veillonella sp.
ACTTATCAGAATATATCTTATATAGGGGTGACAAGTGAAAGAAAAAACAAAAAAAGAAGTACAAGAATCAACGGGTGTGATTCGTTATATTTGGATTGTATTAGGTGCTATTAGTTTTGGCTTGGGATCGTTGGGAATTGTACTACCTTTATTGCCGACGGTACCGTTTTATTTATTCGCCGTATTTTGTTTTGCTCGAGGTTCTAAACGATTTCATGAGAAGTTTGTAAACTCTAAGCTCTATGCAAATTACGTAGAACCATTTAAAAATAAAAGTGGCATGCCACTGCGCACTAAGATTAATATTTTAGTGTCCGTGTCGATTTTATTGGGTATCGGTGCGTATGGTATGCGCAATATGCCGGTAGCTTTATACGTTATGGGAGCAGTGTGGATAGGCCATGTGATTGCCCTTGCGTTTATTGTGAAAACAGCACCACCTGAACCTAAAGTAGAGCAATAATTATTTTAGTAGTAGTGCAAGTGTATCATGTTTATATAGTAATGAATATGAAGTGCATATAAAGATGGAATATTTGTATTAGCCAAATCATGAATGAATGCTCATCGTGATTTGGCTTTTATTGTGTTGTGTTTGTGTGGTATAGTAGTAGCAACCATACATATACCTAAAGATAACTTAGTCATGGGGTATTGACAGTAATAGATGGTTGTGTATATGTATAGATAATAATTAGGAGCGGAATACTATGAAATCAAAACAACAAGGACCTATACAAGGAGATCGATGTGGTATTTGTGTTCCTATTGTAGGGCTGACAGTAGAAGATATACTTTCACAGGTGCAAGAGGCAGTACAAGCAAAGGTAGACCTCATTGAGTTGCGCCCAGATATGTGGATGAAAGATACTGACTTGCGTGAGGACGAGTATTTACCAACGATAGTAAAATTTGTCGAGGAAGTGCATTCCAAAGTTGCAGATATGCCTGTATTATTTACATGGCGAACGATAGGTGAAGGTGGAGAAACGCCGTTATGTAGTGATAATTACATCAAATTATTACAAGCGATTGTGGATCAAGACTTGGTGCAAGCCATCGATGTAGAATTATCTGCCTATACAGAGGAAATCGGTAGTATCATGGAACAAGCCCATCAGCAAGGGATACAAACAGTGATGAGTTACCATAACTTTCAAAGTACGCCGGACATAGAAACATTACATGTTTATGCAGACCGCATGGTATCTGTAGGTGCACAAGTGATTAAGTTTGCGCTCATGCCAAGCACTAATGAAGATGTGCTTTCTGTATTACAATTGACAAAAGAATTAACGGAAACATATCCCCAGTTGCCACGGATAACCATGTCTATGGGGCAATTAGGTCAGATGACACGCACTTGTGGACATGTGTTTGGGAACTGTTTGACCTTTGGCATATTGGGACAAGCATCGGCACCTGGACAGGTAGAGGTGGCGGTTTTACAACAATTATTATGAGATTAACTATCGCTGAATAGTTTAGTATGCTTTACATTGTCCCTAAAAATTCTGTGGTAACCTACTTTGAGATACGGTATACTTAAGATAATAGATAATTCATAATAGGAGACATAGTATGGAAACAACAAGTATTGGCGTAGGGCGTGCTGCTTTACATATTGCTATTTCTGAAAGTCGAGCAGAAGAGATGGCATTACGGAAAGAGTTTGAAGCACTAGGGATTCGTAGTTGTGCTGTAGATTTTGGAGGAACTTTCACAGAGATTATTCCTAAAATTATTGAACGAGCTGTTGTGGCTGCGGAACGACAAGGTTTAATTGCCAGTGACCATGTGAGTAAGGGGGCTGTGGTTGGTGCTACGGCACAAGCTTTGGAGCAGTTGAAAAATAAGTGCGTTGGTCTCAATGTAGGCGGTAAAGTAGGGATTGCACGAAGTCAAGAACATCTAAGTGTGGCCATATATCTAGGGGTTGGTGTATTGCATTTGGATGAGATTGCTGTGGCTATGGCACATCGTGCTGTCCCAAATCTGTAGAAGTGCTATAAATTTATTACCAGATTTGGTATAATATTTTTTAGAGTTTATAGACAATAGCTAATCATTTTGGAGGTAACTATGAGTCAATTCGATTGGAAAGCATTAGATCGCAATTACGAAGATGTAATTTATGAAACATATAATGGGATTGCTAAAATTACGATTAATCGTCCGGAAGTTCGTAATGCATTCCGCCCTAAAACGGTGATGGAGTTAATTGACGCTTTCACCATTGCTCGTGAAGATGCAGAAGTGGGCGTTATCATTTTAACTGGTGCTAACCATGGTCAAGGTGAAGATAAAGAAGCATTCTGCTCCGGTGGCGACCAACGTGTTCGTGGAGATGGTGGTTATGTAGGGGATGACAAAATTCCTCGCTTA
>CALGLI010000297.1 GCA_937930265.1 uncultured Veillonella sp.
ATAGCTATATCTCGCATAGGGATGCATCAATTAACTAACTAATGGTGATGCAGGTACATATATTGGGAGTACATGTTGTAAAGGAGGACTTATGAAAAAGTCATGGTTAATTGGTTTAGGGATTTTGGGAGTTATTTTAATTTGGATATTCAGTTCCTACAATGGATTGGTGCAAACGGAAGAACAAGTGAATGGTCAATGGGCACAAGTGCAAACACAATTGCAATGCCGATCTGATTTAATTCCCAACTTAGTAAGTACTGTGAAAGGCTATGCGACCCATGAAAAAGAAACCATCCAAGCGGTGGCAGATGCACGGGCTAAATTAGGCGGTGCCAAAACAGTAGAAGAAACAGCAAAAGCCAATCAAGAGTTGAGTAGTGCCTTAAGTCGGTTGCTGGTGGTAGTAGAAAATTATCCTAACTTAAAAGCAGATGCCAATTTCAGAGCTTTACAAGATGAATTAGCAGGCACTGAAAATCGGATTGCGGTGGCACGTAAAGATTATAACGGTAGTGTACAAGCCTACAACATGAAGATTCGTACCTTGCCAACATCCATCATTGCTGGTTCTATGGGCTTTCAAGTAAAACCATATTTTGAAGCAGACCAAGGAGCGCAAAGTGCACCGAAAGTACAGTTCTAATTCTGCTGTGACTAGTATGGGATAGAAAGTTTTTACGCTCGGAATATGACCTGAATGTAGTTATTTCTAATGTATATAGAAATCATTATGATGGTATATTGTAATAAGATACGGCATACCATTGCAATTGTAGGATGATTGTTTCTATACTTTTATCGCATAAGGAATGAATGGATATGGATACGCTTTATATCTATCCTAGAGAAAAGGTAATTAACTAGGTCCGTTGTTAATAAGCATATATGCCTATGAGCAAAGTATCTATTGTTGTTAACATGCAATCTAAGAAAGGGGGAAAATGATGAAAAAATACAACTGGTCAGCTTGTATCAGCTACGTAATGGTCACCCTATGGATGTGCCTGGCGAGCCTATCTGTTTTCGCTTTAGATGTGCCGAATCCCCCTAAGAATGGGTATGTTTTAGATCAAACTCAGACCCTGACAAAAGAAGAAATCCATTCGATGAATCGCATGGGCTTGGAACTGCAAAAGAAAACGAAAGCGCAGATAGCCGTCTTACTGGTTCCCACATTAGAGGGAGAGGATGTTACAGACTATGCGAATCGTGTGTTTCGTGCTTGGGGCGTGGGACAGAAGGACACTAACAATGGTGTGTTGTTTTTGGTGGCACTGAAAGATGCGCATCGAAGTTGGCTATGGACTGGAAGGTGCCATTAATGATGCGAAAGCAGGTCAAATCTTAGATGACTATACTATCCCACAGTTTAAACAAGGTCGTATAGGAACTGGGATAGTCAATACCTATGCAGTACTAGTTGGCGAAGTCGCTAAAGAATATGGGGTCACCATTGATGGCAGTCAAACATATACTGATAAGAATGTAGTGGAGCTAAGCCCCTTTGAAATGCTATTGATTGGGGGCGGTATATTGCTGTTGCTAATCCTTGATTTCACTGTGTTTGGCGGTGCCATTACGCAATCCTTGCTGTGGATACTAGCGTCAGGACGAGGTGGAGGCTCCGGTCGTTCCGGCGGTGGCGGATTCGGTGGATTTGGTGGCGGTTCCTCTGGTGGTGGCGGTGCTAGTCGACGATGGTGATACATAGGCATTCACTGATGGTATCCACTATGTTGTACCACTGATTTGCTATGCGTAGTTTGCAAATAGGTATACAAAAATAACATAGAAAATGATTGAGAATATATTGAAAGTTTTCGATTGTAGTGGTATACTGTTTACAGATAAAGTATCTGAGACAAATCTTTTAGTACGAAAGGTGGTGCACATAATGGATAAAAAATACGTTTGCGTAGTATGCGGTTGGGTTTACGACGAAGCTGTTGAAGGCGTTAAATTCGAAGATCAACCGGCTGATTACCTTTGCCCAGTTTGTGGGGTTGGTAAAGACCAATTCGAAGAAATGTAATTAATTTTTCGATAAATTAATCCACATACATAAGGGCTCTCCATGAGGAGAGCTCTTTTTCACATGGTAGTCGAATGCTAAGTCTTGTATGAGTTTTATGAAAACTTAACAACATATGGGGGCTAGCATTTGACAAAGATAGTATAGGTAGCTATAAT
>CALGLI010000298.1 GCA_937930265.1 uncultured Veillonella sp.
CTACAAACATACCAAAATGAGTAATAGAGCTAATATGTCCCTCAAAAGCTTCCCCCACATATTGAGACATATATTCCACTTTTTTCATATCCAAAGTGTGTCGTTCAGCTGCTGTGGCAATTTGTTCCCGTTTTGAACAATGTTCTCCTGCCTCTGTCAAATAGGCAGCATCTGCAATCGTTTCAAAGGCCTTAGGCTTACCTTGTAACACATAGCGTAGGAGTCGATGAATGATTAAATCTGGATATCGTCGAATAGGCGATGTAAAATGTGTATATGCCTTTGAAGCTAGTCCAAAATGGCCGATATTTTGGGAGCTATATTTAGCTTGATACATAGTCCGTAGCACCATAATTTGTACCACTGGTTCAATATCTTGCCCTTTCACAGATTGCAATAATTCCTCAAAATATCTAGGTTCTAATTCTTCTGGTAAATCAAAGGGAATCCCAGCATGATTTAATACTGTGATAAGTTTTTCAAGTTTTGTTCCCTTTGGAGCTTCATGAATACGATATAATGCCGTGTCTAATTGTTCACTAAGAAATGCTGCCACTGTTTCATTGGCTAATAGCATACTTTGTTCAATAAGCCCTTCTGCGATGGTTTTATCCTTCTTAATAATCCGTTGTGGCACACCAGTTTGATCTAATAGCACCTTGTACTCTGGTGTATCAAAGGTAATCGCCCCCGCTCGCTGGCGCATTCCCATTAATTGATACGTCAAAGTTTCTAAGGTCTTTACCATATCCATTAAAGGCTCTAAATCATCTGGTATAGTATCTTCCCGTAAAGCTTGATAAATTTCCTTATAGCTACACCGACGTGTAACATGAATGATAGACGGAGTAATTTTATAGTTCACTACCTCGCCTTTTGGATTTACTTCCATCAAACAGGACATAGCATATCGATCTTCCTGTGCTTGGAGAGAGCAAATACCATTAGATAGCTCTATAGGTAACATAGGAAGGACCCGATCTACGAGATATACACTAGTACCACGAGCATAAGCCTCTTCGTCAATGGCTGAACCTACAGGTACATAATGACTTACATCAGCAATATGCACACCTAATTGAATATTACCATTCTCCAATACCTTTGCATGAACAGCATCATCTAAATCCTTCGCATCATCTCCATCTATTGTGACAACCATTTCGTCTGTACAATCTCTGTAC
>CALGLI010000299.1 GCA_937930265.1 uncultured Veillonella sp.
ATACGTATATTACCTATGCAATAGTTTAGGGCATAAGCGTTCCTCCCGAGGAATGCTCTTATGCGTAGCATGCCTTGTGGCATTTCATTATTACCCGAATTACACAAGTGCAAGAAGAGCACAACATGTTCCTGAGCATGCCTAACCACCGTCTCAGTTTTGAGCGAGGTATATTGCGAGCTCCCACCCCCTAATGAACGCAGTTATGTGTAGTAAGCTTGTGGCGGTCTTTTTCTACCTAAATACACAAACACAAGAAGACCGTAATATACCCTTGATCAAACATAACCACTGTCTCAGTTTGGTGCGAAGTTTATTACGGTCTTCCAATCCCCTAATGAACGCAGTTACACGTAGTAACCTTGTGGCGTTCTATAACTACCTAACTCACACAAACATAAGAAGAGCACCGCGTGCTCCGAACAAGCACCCACAAAATCTTCACCAGAGGAACGCAGTCATGCGTAGAACGCCTTGTGGCATTGTTATTGACTTAATCATGCATATACAAAAAGAGCACGGCATGCCCTCGAACAAACATTATGAAATACCGTTTGTGAGGAGTATACCGTGCTCTTCCCTTTATCATATTATGTTTACATAGCCACAGGCTACATAGCATTACAAGTGACGATCCACAGGCTACATAGCGGAATTACTTAGCAAACCATTTGGAATAAATTTTATCATACGTTCCATCTTCACGCATTGCTTTCAGAGCTTCGTTCACTTTGTCACGTAATGCCGTGTTAGATTTATTGAATCCTAATACAAATGGAGGTGCATCAGTGCCTTCTCCAACTAATTTAAGATCTTTATCTGCCCCTTGTTTCAAGTAGTACATAGCCACAGCTTGGTCGATGATAGCACCATCAATTGTACCAGCTTGTAAAGCCATGAAAATATTGCTGTTAGAATCCATTTCTTTTACATCTGTACCAGGGATTGCTTTCGCCATTTCCACAGGTACTGTACCAATTTGAACTCCCACACGCTTGTTAGCAAGGTCATCCATTTTTTTGATATCAGTATTATCTTTACGAACGATAGTGATGAAACCGCCTTCTTTGAAGTATGGCTCAGAGAATGCCAACGCTTTTTCACGTTCTGGTGTGGCATTGATGCCCGCTGCAATCATGTCGATATTGCCAGATTGTGTAGCTGGAATCAACGCATCGAACCCCATACTAACAAACTCTAGTTTTAAACCTAAACGTTTTGCCACTTCTTCACTTAAATCTACGTCAAAACCTACATATTTATTAGTGTTTTCTTCTGCAAATTCAAATGGAGGGAATGTGGTTTCAGAACCAACTTTCAACACTCCTGCTGTTTGTGTTAATTGTGCTTCTTTTTTATCACTACCACAACCAGCTAGTAAACCTACACTAAGAACAGCCGTACATAGGATAAGACCTAGTTTTTTCATACTAATCATAATTACCTCCCACTATATATTCACTACTTATGATTATTTATACATAAATTATACCACATAATTATGAAATGGCAAGTATTATAAGAAATCTTTAATTTTATCTCGTTTGCCACGATTACGCAGTTTCGTTAAGGCTTTCCCTTCAATTTGACGAATCCGTTCTCGTTTTACATTAAAGAATTGACCTACTTCCTCCAAGGTACGTGGTTTACCATCTTTCAAGCCAAAGCGTAACTCCAACACTTGTTGCTCACGATCTGTTAAACAACTAAACACTTCTACGATTTGTTCACGCAACAAGATAAAGCTAGCCGCATCATCTGGAGCTACTGCATCTTTATCCTCTAAGAAGTCGCCTAAATGGGAGTCTTCTTCTTCCCCAATTGGTGTTTCCAAAGATACTGGTTCTTGAGAAATTTTTTGAATTTCACGTACCCGCTCTACCGTAATCCCCATACCTGCTGCAATTTCTTCTGGGCTCGGTTCTCGACCTAAATCTTGCAATAATTGACGTTGAATACGCACCAATTTATTAATCGTTTCCACCATATGTACAGGAATACGAATCGTTCTAGCTTGGTCTGCAATGGCTCTCGTTATGGCTTGACGAATCCACCATGTTGCATAGGTAGAAAATTTATATCCTTTTGTATAGTCAAATTTATCAACTGCTTTGATAAGGCCTAAGTTACCTTCTTGAATCAAATCCAAGAACAACATGCCACGACCTACATAACGTTTTGCAATACTAACTACAAGACGCAAGTTCGCATCAATCAATTTCTGTTTTGCCCTATTTCCTAATCGCACTTCTTTATAGGTAGCACTTTCTGCATTGCCTGCCTCAATTTGTTGTGCCAAAATAATTTCTTCATCACCCGATAACAATGGAACACGACCAATTTCTTTTAGGTACATGCGTACTGGGTCATCGATGTTCATCCCTTCAGGAATAGATAAGTCAAGATTAACCTCTTTTTCCTCATCATCATCTTCCTCAGTAATATCAATATCACTGCTTAAATGTTCCACATCTACATCTACATCTACATCAACTTCCACTTCAAGATCTTTATCCAACAATTCATCATCATGCATAGATAGCTCACTTTCTGAATCTTGTTCATCATCCTGAATGACTTCAATATTTAAATTATTAAATACTGCATACATGCTGTCTAACTGTTCTGCCGTTACTTCTACTTGCTCTGAAAGTGCATCAGAAATTTGTTTTGACGTAATAACACCGTCTCGTTTTGCCTCTTCTAATAAAACCGCTATAATCTCTTGCACTTGCGATTGTTTTTTCTTCTTTGCCACTGTGCTCTTCCTTTCACTACATCAAGACCACTGTCTAATCAATTCCTGTAAATCCTGACACATTCGTAATTCTTCTATAAACCTAGGATCATTAGCACGACTCAATTGATCCGCTAATCGACTATGCTCCTTATATTGATTGCGAAGGGATTTTAATCGCACACTTCGAATTAAGCTATGCAATAATTCCTCATTCATTTCACGGCCAATCAAAACCGACCATTTGCCAAACATATGCCAAGATTCAGCATCTAAGGATTCCTCTAAGAGGACATCCGACAATTTTTTCCCCTGGGTTACCAGATTACCTATCTTTTCATAATAGGTGCTATACATAGGATGCGTAAAATCTTCCACACCTATATACTGGCTCACCAAAGTATATATATCCGTATCCTTACCTACCCAATACAGCAATTCTTCTTCATCTGTGAAAGTCTCCTTAGGCACATTCATAGCCTGCTGTTTTAATTCTATGTTTCCTTGCCGAAGAAACTGTCTAAAGTAAGTAATGATAGTGCTCACATCTAACCATAAAGGTAATGCCAAGGCTTTTAAATATTCATCACGTCGTACTTGGCTTTCATGACCTGCAATGAAAGGAAATATATCTGATAATACAGCTCGCTTCCCTTCCACTGAATTCGTATCGTGACGGCTTAAGCTTTCATTTAATAAAAATTCAAAATCTCTCGGTGATGTATCCACCAATTCTTGCCACGCTTGAGGGCCATGATTCTTAATAAAGTCATCAGGATCCTTTCCATCAGGCATAGATACTACCTTAACAGAAAATTCCGTATTTTGCAATAACTCGATAGCACGCTTAGCTGCCGTACGACCAGCTCCATCCATATCATAGGCAAGAACAACTTCCTCTGCTTGACGCATCAAAAGCCGACCATGATCTTTCGTATAGGCTGTACCTAACGATGCCACTACATTCGTAATACCTGCATTATGACAACTCAGCACATCCATATACCCTTCAACAAGGACAGCCTGTTTCTTCTCACGAATTGTGCGATAGGATTGATAAAAAGCAAATAATAGATGCCCTTTATTAAATATTTCCGTTTCTGGGGAGTTCAAATATTTTGGATTACTGTCGTCAAGAACACGACCACCAAAACCTAAGACACGCCCCTTTCCATCCATAATGGGAAACATGACACGTTTTCTAAAATAATCGTATATCTTACCTTGCTCATGTTTACGGCACAACCCTAATTCTAGCAATACATTAGGATCCACACCTCGACCCGTAAAAGCACTATATAACTTATCCCATCCATCGGGAGCAAACCCTAAGCGAAACTTTGTAATGGTTTCCATGGATAGTCCACGCTTTAATAAATAGTCTAGTCCTTCTTTCCCCAATTCTGTTTTCAACAAACAATTGTGAAAGAAATTTGTAGCTAGTTCATTTACTTCATACATAGTTTCCAAACGAGCCATACGTTTTCGTTCTGCTGATGATACAGTTCGCTCTGGCAAAGCTATATTGGCACGATTCGCCAACCGCTCAATGGCCTCAGGAAAGGTTAAATTATCATACTTCATCAAAAAACTGATGACATTCCCCGATTCTCGACAGCCAAAGCAATAAAAAAAGCCCTTTTCAGGGGTCACACTAAAGGAAGGTGTCTTTTCATTATGAAATGGACAACAACCCCAATAGTTTTTCCCTTTCTTCTTCAGTGGAATATGCTCAGAAATGACAGATACAATATCATTGGCATTTTTGACTTGTTCAATTATATCATCATCGAAAAACTTGCTCATGTCATTCTCCTAAGCTATGCACTACCGTGTATGCATCAAACTATAACGTCTATGTATTCCTTCTCTATCTATACTATTCTACATAAACAAAAAAACTCCTACTTAAAAAACATTCTTTTTCTTCACACTATATATGCAATTCATATATAGTGTGAAAAAAAAGAAGTTATAGCAGCCAAAGGCTGCTCCAACCACTTATGTAGACTATTTTTTCGCGTAATCTACGACTCGTGTTTCACGAATAACCACCACTTCGATTTGTCCTGGATATTCTAATTCATTTTCGATTCGTTTAATGATGTCCCGCACTAACAAGTTCGCTTCCACATCATCAACTTTATCAGGTTTTACCATAACGCGAATCTCTCGACCTGCTTGGATAGCAAAGCATTTTTCAACGCCTTCAAAAGATTCAGCGATTTCTTCCAACTTAGATAATCGTTTTAAATAATTTTCTAATGTTTCGCGTCTAGCTCCTGGTCGTGCTGCAGAAATAGCATCTGCTGCTGCCACCAATACAGCCTCTACAGATTTAAACTCTTCATCGCCATGATGGGCACCAATACAGTTTTGTACTAATGCACTTTCACGATATTTTTTAGCCAAATCCACACCAATTTCTACGTGAGATCCTTCAATTTCATGTGTTAAAGCTTTGCCTAAATCATGTAATAAACCGCCTCGTTTAGCCAGTACTACATCGCAGCCTAATTCTGCTGCCATCATACCTGCCAAATGAGATACTTCCACAGAGTGTTTTAATACATTCTGTCCATAACTAGTACGGTATTTTAGTCGACCTAAAATACGAATCACTTCTGGATGTAAGCCATGTACATCTGCTTCAAAAGTAGCCTGCTCACCCGCTTCTTTAATAGTATTTTCCACCTCACGGCGTGCCTTTTCAACCATTTCTTCGATACGAGCTGGATGGATACGTCCATCTACAATGAGTTTTTCTAAGGCAATTCGTGCTACTTCACGACGAATCGGATCAAATCCAGATAGAATAACTGCCTCTGGTGTATCATCAATAATTAAGTCGATACCTGTCAACGTTTCTAAAGCACGAATGTTACGGCCTTCACGACCGATAATGCGACCTTTCATCTCATCATTCGGCAATGTTACAACAGATACTGTAGATTCTGCTACATGGTCAGCTGCACATCGCTGAATCGCCATAGAAATAATTTCTCTAGCATTCTTTTCCGCCTCTTCTTTTGCTTGTTGCTCAAGATCTTTAAGCATCACAGCTGTGTCGTGACGAATCTCTTGTTCTACTTTTGTTAGTAAAATTTGTTTTGCTTCCTCAAAGGTTAAGCTCGAAATACGTTCTAACTCATCCATTTGTTGTTGATGCAATGCTTCGATTTTTTCTTCCGCTTTTTCTAGATTGCGTTCCTTGTGGTGCAAGGACTCTTCTTTGCGTTCAATACTGTCTAGTTTTTTGTCTAATTGCTCTTCTTTTTGTAAGATGCGTCGTTCAAGACGTTGTAGTTCATTACGTCTATCTCGATTTTCTTTATCTACATCAGCACGCAATTTATGAATTTCTTCTTTTGCTTCCAGTAACGCTTCTTTTTTCTTAGACTCTGCTAAGCGCTCTCCATCAGCAACAATACGTGCAGCTTCTGTTTCCGCTTTGTTTAGCTTACCTTCTGCAATATTGCGACGCAATACATAGCCTACTCCAAGACCAATTAATACCATGACTACGGCAATAATGCTGTATTCTAAAATCGTGTTCACCTCCCACTTGCATAAAAAAAGGAGAAGTCGATACATCCGCTTCCCCGGTTTCTCGCCCATTTTGCTTTTAAATTTTATTTTGCTTATTATTAAGGCTATGTTAATTTTAGTTCATACACCGTGGAATGTCAAGACAAAGCCCCTACTCTAAGTAGGGGCCCCATTCATAACAAATCGATTGAATTGTACTCACAGAAAATCCACGATTCTTCAAAAAATAAATTATTTTTTTCTTACTAAACTTATCTTCTTCGCCCTCTTCTATAGCGGCTAACCGTTCCTCATCAGATATGTGAAACCGTTGTTCTAACAACTTCACCGCCACCGACCATTCATCATAGTTATCTAACGCATCAGATACATC
>CALGLI010000300.1 GCA_937930265.1 uncultured Veillonella sp.
TAAAAGGAATCGACTCCCCTGAGAGTACGCTCCCTATACTTTATTACGCTAGACCTATGGTATCTATATTTGTAGCAATGTCTGTATTCTTTCAGCCAACACAAATGACGGTGCCATACCAATGATTATACTAGTATTAAACATAGAAAGGACTCGCACATGGATACAATGAAACAAGCCCTAGGGCTTACAGGCAATGACAGAATGGAAGTTATGATCGATATTAAAGACCGCTTTCTCGGTGGTACCTTAGATTTGGAAACAGCTCGTACGTTATTGAAGGAAAAAATCGGCACGTGCACCCCTGATGAATTTGCCTATGGTGAACAACAATTAAAAGGCTCCTACACAGACGAGGAAATCACCCATCGTATGGATGACTTGTTAGAATTATTCGATGGCATTTTAATCCGTGCGAACAATGAATATCCTGAGCACCATCCATTGACTGTGTACCTGAATGAAATTAACGCTATGGAACAACAGTTGACAGAAATGGAAGCTTTGTTACAAGCACCTCACTTCATTCTCAACCCTTGGCTTGGTGTATATGATGCACTTACTACTTGGCGCACCCATTTAGCCCGCAAACAAAATCAATTATATCCAGTCCTGGAGCGTTACGGTTTCGATCGTCCTACAAAAATCATGTGGACCTTCGACGATGCTGTTCGTGATGCTATCTCTGAAAGTAAACAACTCCTAGAATCTGGGAAGGAATCCGAATTTTTAGCGAAACAAGCGGACGTCATCGATATTATCCGTGACCTCAATAACAAAGAAAAAGAAGTACTCATCCCAACAGCATGGAAGTTATTACAAGACAGTGACTTTATCACTATGAGCCAAGGCGATCATGAAATTGGATTTGCTTTCATCGCCCCTCCTCCATTTTATAAAGGCCGTCCTGATGCAGAACCTAAGAACCTGGGAGTGGCATCTACAAATGTGGGGCATGTAATAACACAACATAATCATGCTGATGTGGAAAATCATGAAAACACCCAATTAGGTGGTACTGGTAACCCTACCGCATTGTTACAAGAGTTAGCACAATTAGTGGGCAAATATGGCATTAACGGAAGCCCTGAACAAACTCATGATTTAGCAGTAGGATCCTTAACGATTGAGCAAATTAAATTAATCTTTAAATTCTTACCTGTAGATATTACCTTTGTCGATGAAAACGATTTGGTTCGTTTCTATAATGATACAAAGCACCGTATCTTCCCTCGCAGTTCTAATATCATCGGTCGTATCGTGCAAAACTGCCATCCAAAGAAAAGTCTACCTTTAGTACAAGAAATTATCGATTCTTTCAAAGCTGGTAGACAAGATTACGCTGAAATGTGGATTAACAAGCCAGATCTATTCATCCACATCGAATACATCGCAGTGCGCAATGAAGAAGGTCAATTTAAAGGCATTTTAGAAATGGTTCAAGATTGCACACATATTCGTAGCTTAAGCGGTTCTCGGAAAGAACTGATTTGGGAAGGTGCTAATTCTGCGTACCATGCTGTAGATCACATCGATTACAAGCATGTACGCCAAGAGGATAATCCAACTAGTACAGCTGAACAAAATACCGTGTCTGAAAGCGCACCACAACCTACCGTGCAAGATAACGCATCACAGTCTAGGGTCTACGAAAATGACCTAGGGTTAACGGGAGATACAAAACTATTCCCTCTATTCGATATAATCCCTGGTTTAAAAGATCACATGATTCACATCAATCCAAACTTTAAAATGCTTAATTCTCCTCTGGCTAAAATAATGAAACATAAAGCTACTTTATCCATGGTAGCAGAACGTGGCGAGATGACATTGGACGCTTTAATCCAAGCAATCTTAGCATTTAAACATAAAAATCAATAGTATATTAAGGACTGTAACAACATATACATTTTTACATGTTGCTACAGCCCCACTTATTAAAATATAAAAATAGAGGAAAGTTGATGCTGTTTGTTCAACTTTCCTCTATTGTATTGGTAGGCTATTTTGTTACAGCCCATTGTATTCTTACACCTATTCTTTTCAAATACCACTATACAATTCACCGACGGGCCTATGTATTGTATAAACGCAAAAAACAGACACAGTTTGTACCATCAAACCATGTCTGTCTTTTTGATTACTCAATTTCTTTATTTTTAATTTTTTCCAAGAATATCTCGATTCGTTTTACCGCTTCTTTAATATTCTGCAAGGAGTTAGAATAGGCTACACGAACAAAGCCTTCTCCACAGTCGCCAAAGGCATTACCAGGAACAACGGCAATACGTTGATCATACAGAAGTTTTTCACAAAACTCTTCCGATGTCATGCCTGTGCTCGTAATGGACGGGAATACATAGAATGCCCCTTCTGGCTCAAAGGTATGTAATCCCATACGATTGAAAGCACTTACCAATAAACGACGACGCATATCATACTCTTCACGCATGTATTGAATATCTTTATCTCCGTTTTTTAAGGCCTCAATAGCCGCATATTGAGACATAGATGGAGCACTCATAATACCATATTGATGCATCTTTGTCATTTGCGCAATAATCGGTGCTGGACCTGTGGCAAATCCAAGACGCCAACCCGTCATGGCATAGGCTTTGGAAAATCCATTGATTAAGATTGTCCGCTCTTGCATACCTGGTATAGATGCAATAGATACATGTGGTTCATCACCATAGGTAAGTTCACTGTATAACTCATCGGACAAAATAAATAAGTCATGCTTAATAACCACTTCTGCTATGGCTTCTAAGTGCTCACGACGTAATACCGCCCCTGTTGGATTATTAGGGAATGGTAATACCAATAACTTTGTTTTTTCCGTTACCACAGCTTCGATGGCCTCTGGTGTCAAACGGAACTCATCTTCTTCTTTCGTAATGATCTGCACTGGTTTGGCGTTACACAATTCAGCCAATGGCGTGTAACACACAAAGCTCGGCACAGGAATCAACACTTCATCCCCTGGGTTGAGTAAGGTACGACAGGTTAAGTCAATGGCCTCTGAGCCACCTACAGTTACAATCACTTCCGTAGTTGGGTCATAAGACACATGATACTTTCGTTCTAACCACTTAGAAATTTCTTCCCGTAATTCCATAAAACCACGATTAGGAGAATACCAAGTTTTCCCCTTTTCTAATGTGTTAATCCCTTCTTCACGTATATGATAGGGCGTAGCAAAATCTGGTTCACCAATACTGAGAGAAATCACATTATCTAATTCGTTAGCAATTTCAAAAAAACGACGAATCCCCGATGGTTTCACAGCTTTGATTTCAGAATTTAAATAGTTGTCATAATTAATCATCGAATACATTTCTCCGATCTTCACGAACTCCACCCGTGTGGAACACAATATTGTTATCTTTATAACGCGTTAAGATAAAGTTTGTTGTGGTGGAAAGCACTGAATCTAATGTAGATAAACGGCGAGATACAAACAAAGCAATATCACGCATGCTAGCTCCTTCCACGATAACCGTTAAATCATAGCTACCAGACATAAGGTATACACCTTGTACTTCTGGAAATTCCATAATTCGTTCTGCCACTTTATCAAAACCTTGATCTGGAGCAGGAGTCACACCTAATTGGATAAGGG
>CALGLI010000301.1 GCA_937930265.1 uncultured Veillonella sp.
ACATTATTGGCTATATTACGAGAGGCCGAGGCGTTTCTGTACATCGTGCAGATTGTACTAATATTGGTCATACCCCAGATGATTTGAATCGTATGATAGAAGTTGATTGGGAAGGTGCTACACAGGATCAATTCCAAGTAAGTGTGTCCGTCCATGCCTATGATCGCAGTGGTTTGTTAATGGAAGTGATGGCAGTCTTGTCAGAAATGAAAATTAACATTTCCAATATTAATGCGAAAACTGACGATGCAAAAGATGTAACGATCCATTTAATGCTAGACATTAAAGATTTGTCACAATTGGATTATGTGATGACGAAGTTGCGTCGAGTGAAAGATGTATATTCAGTCCATCGAGGAGGGAAAGCATGAGAGCAGTGGTACAACGCGTGAGTTCTTCTTCGGTGACCGTAGATGGGGCTGTTATCGGCAGTACCAAGCAAGGCCTTTTGCTGCTCTTAGGTGTTACCGATACGGACACCATAGAGGATGTGCAATACATCTGTGATAAGGTCAGTCACTTACGTATCTTTGAAGATGAACAGGATAAGATGAATCTATCTGTATTAGATGTAGGTGGTGAGGTGTGTGTAGTTTCGCAATTTACCCTTTACGGTGATGTACGTAAGGGTCGACGACCGAACTTTATGAAAGCAGCACCTCCGGAGATGGCAGAGCGGTTATATCTGGAGCTAGTAAAGGCTTTCAAAGGGAAAGGTTTAATAGTGAGTACAGGTCAATTTCAAGCCCATATGCAAGTGGAATTGGTCAATGATGGACCTGTTACGATTCTATTAGATAGTAGTAAAGAGTTTTGATGGAGTTAACAGATGAAACTATATTATATGCCTTTAGGGGCCTATGGAACGAATTGTTATATTGCTCATAATGAAGTGGACAATACGTGTTTAGTCACAGATCCGGGTGATGAAGGAGAAAAACTCAAAGACATTTTAGATAGTCATGACTTTAAAGTACAAGGAATCTTACTAACTCATGGGCACAGTGATCATATTGGGGCTGTAAAAACGCTGGTGGATGCATACCATGTGCCAGTGTATATTCACGAAGGTGATGCGGAGTGTCTGACGAATCCAGAAGTGAATTTAAGTGCCCATTCTGGGCGTCATATTACGGCAGACGTAGAGGATGTTCGCTATGTAAAAGAGGGCGATAGGATTTCCTTGGGGGACACTACCTTTACAGTGATTGAAACACCAGGTCATACACCAGGGGGTGTGTGTTATTATACAGAGGGAACCTTGTTAGCTGGTGATACCTTATTCCAAGGATCAGTAGGTAGGACAGATTTTCCCAATGGAGATTTTAATCAGTTGAGTAAAGGGATTAAAGAAAAGTTATATACATTGCCAGAAAACACAAAAGTATACCCTGGACATGGTCCAGAAACAACAATTGGCGATGAAAAACAATTTAATCCATTTGTGCGATAGGTGGTGCCATGGGAAAACAATCCATACAATATTGGCTGCGCTGCATCATATTGGTGTTAGCCAGTCTAGGTCTCGCCATCGCCTTGCCGGTAGTGGTGCCCTTAGTCATTGCCATCATATTGACATTGCTCTTATGGCCCTTGGTGAATGCAACACAACGATTGACACACCGATATTGGAAAACATGTCCACGGTGGATCGCCATCATTCCTTCCTTCATCTTGGTGGGGCTTGTGTCTGTCTTTTTAGTGCGCTACGTGATGCTCCCAGTGATTGGAGAATTGACAAAACTATTAATTAACTTACCTTATGTGCTGGATCAATTTGTATCCGTAGTGAAAGGCTTACAAGGCATTGATGGGGAAAGTATCATTCCCCATCAATTTGAAGGAATTATCAACACCACATTGATAAAAATTGGTAATTATGGTGTAGACCTGGCACAACGAGGCGTATTGGCCATCGTGTCCTTCGCGAGCACCCTATTACAATTATTGCTAGTCCCTATTTTGACCTTCTATTTACTGAAAGATGGACGTAGTATCAAGCGGGCTGTATTGAATATTTTCTCTCCCGAAACATCGGGTCACTTAGAAGAAGTAGTGAATGACATTCTTCGCACCTTAGGGGGCTACTTGCGCGGACAATTGCTATTAGCGAGCAATATGTTCTGCCTTACCTTCATCGTGTGCTACCTTTATGATTTGCCGTATCCCCTTGTGTTGGCGGTATTGGCAGGCATTGCAGAGTGGATTCCTATCATTGGACCCTGTGTCAGTGCCGGACCAGCCATTATATTAGCGGCGGTCATCAGTGGACCATTGGCAGTGAAAGTAGCAATTACGTACGGTATATTGCAAGTGTTAGATGGACAAATTATTATGCCCAAAATTTTGGGGCACGTCATCAATTTACCACCATTAGTGATTATTACAGCTATCTTTGTGGGAGGCTATTTCTTTGGTATGATCGGCATGATGACAGCCGTACCATTGACAGCTATTGCACAAATTATTGCGAAACGCTTATGGTATTTTAATAAATATTATGTATTACAGAAAGAGGAACATCATGGATAAAGCAACAGAAGTACAAGCAACAATGGAAAAATTAAAAGAACGTATTAAAGACAAAAAATACAAATTGACAACGCAACGTCAAATTATTTTACAAACTTTCATTGAAGCAGAAGAAAAACATTTAAGCGCAGAAGATGTGTATATTTTAGTGAAAAAGAACAATCCAGACATCGGGTTGGCGACAATTTATCGTACCTTGGATTTGTTCACCGAATTAGATTTAGTAAAACGCTTAGATTTCGGTGATGGTCGCAATCGCTATGAATTGAACAGCGATGAATTGTCTCACTTCCACCATCATTTAATCTGTGTGAAATGTGGTTGTGTAAAAGAGTTCGAAGACGATATGTTGGAAACATTGGAATCCATCATTGCTAAAAAATTAAATTTCCATACAACGGACCATCAATTGAAAGTATACGGTTTCTGTGGAGACTGCCATGAAGCGGCAAAAGCCTTAGAAGCTGAAAAAGAAAATGCATAACACATACTGGTATGACGGACCTAGGGAATTAGGATCCGTCATAGCTCATCAGTGTGGAGCAGTAGGGTTATTTTCATCGAAAGAGAATCCAGATTTTATCATCCATGCATCATATAGTGGAACAGAATCATCTCTCGTATGTGAACAGTGTTCTAACCATAGGGAATTTATACAAAGCAGCACTACTATAAAGAACATGGAAGCTTCTGAGGCGATAGCTGCTGAAGAAAGCAATGTTGATTTGTGCATTATAGTCAAGTTGTTTTGTCATAAAACTATACAAAATGAATTGTTAGAGACTAACATACAGATGTCATCAGAATCATATTCCGATTATATCTATATTTGGTCTCTTTCAGGTGAAGATACCGTAGAAGGGCGTAAGAGGATAGGACGTGAAGTGTTATCTCACCTTAGACGGATACTGGGGATTAGTACTAGCTTATGGGGCACCTTAGTCGGTGTACGTCCTACTAAGTTGACCCATAAATTATGGGATTCCCTAGGTAGTTTGGAGTTAGTTCGACACGAGTTGGCAACTACACACGGTATTAGTGAAGCAAAGTGGAAACTGTTACAACAAGTAGCAGTGACGGAACGCCCCTATGTGGAGAAGGTACAGCAATCGCCTAAGGAGATTAGCTTGTATAGTGGCATTCCTTTCTGTGAAACCCATTGTACCTATTGCTCTTTTCCCTATGGGCTCATTCAGAACTATGGAAGGGTACAGGACTTTGTAGATGTCTATCATCGTGATATGGACCACATGAAAAGGCTTGTTAAAGGTCATGGTTTAGAGGTACAATCGTTATACATGGGTGGTGGCACACCGACCAGCTTAGGTGATGAAGACTTTCACCATATGGTGCAAGCCTTGGGAGAGTTGATTCCTACAGGTCGAGAGTTTACGGTGGAAGCAGGTCGTCCAGACTCGTTGAATGCCCGTAAAATTCGGTCTATTTTAGAGGCTGGCGTCACACGAATGAGCGTGAATCCACAGACTATGCAAGATGAGTTATTGCGTATCATTGGTCGCGGTCACAGTGTGAAGGAGTTTCTAACCATGTATGACTATGTGGCAAGTCACACCGATTGTTCCATTAATATGGATTTTATTGCTGGATTGCCTCGTCAGACCTTGGGGGATATGCATGAAAATGTACAATACATTGAACAGTTGCGACCTCATAATGTGACGATCCATACATTGGCATTGAAAAAGGGCAGTCCTTTATATAGCAGTCGCTTTGCCCATGAGATTCCTGCAGAGAATGTGGTTCAAGCCATGCTCGATGAAACCCATGAGGCTTTGTTGCAATTGGGTTATACGCCGTATTATATGTATCGCCAGCAATACATGGTGGGGCAAATGGAGAATATTGGCTACACCTTGGACGGCTGTGAATGTATCTATAATATCCAGATGATAGAGGAACGGCAGTCCATACTTTCCATAGGACCGGGGAGTGTGTCCAAGTGGATTGAAGGCGCTGATTTCAGGCAACAAAAGCAATATATGCCGAAAGATGTAGATACTTACATACAAGACATAGAACGATTATTAGAGAAACGTAATATACTAAGTGAAACACATTGGAGGGACAGCTAGTGGCTATTCAAAAACCAAGAGGAACACAGGACTTATTGCCTAGTGTTCTTGGCAATTGGTATTATATTGAAAATACAATTCGTAAGTTATGTAAAACTTACGGATTTGAAGAAGTTCGTACGCCTATGTTTGAAGAAACGGGCTTATTTTTACGCGGTATTGGGGAGACTACAGACATCGTACAAAAAGAGATGTATTCCTTTCCAACAGGAGATAAAAAAGACCAATCTTATACATTGCGCCCTGAGGGAACTGCCTCTGCGGTGCGTGCCTATTTAGAGAATAAAATTTACGGCCAAGAATCCATTACAAAGTG
>CALGLI010000302.1 GCA_937930265.1 uncultured Veillonella sp.
ACAAACATTTTCGATTATGAAGACGTGCAATTGATACCAAATAAGTGTATCGTATCCAGCCGTAGCGAATGTGACACAACGGTAAAACTAGGCAATCGTACATTCCGTTTACCAATCGTGCCAGCTAACATGCAAACTATTATCGATGAAAAGTTAGCTAAAGAATTAGCTGCTAAAAACTACTTCTATATCATGCACCGCTTCCAACCAGAAAAACGTTTGGCTTTTGTAAAAGAAATGCATGAGGCAGGTTTATTTGCATCTATTTCCATCGGTGTAAAACCAGAGGAATTTGAGTTCGTCAACGAATTAAAAGAGGCAAATCTATGCCCAGAATATATTACTATCGACATCGCTCACGGTCATTCCAACAGCGTTATCGACATGATTCAACACATTAAACGTGAACTTCCTGAAAGTTTCGTTATCGCTGGTAACGTAGGTACTCCAGAGGCAGTCCGTGAACTTGAAAATGCTGGTGCTGATGCTACTAAAGTAGGTATCGGACCTGGTAAAGTATGTATTACAAAATTAAAAACTGGCTTCGGTACCGGTGGTTGGCAATTATCCGCTGTACGTTGGTGTGCCAAAGCGGCTACAAAACCTATCATCGCTGACGGCGGTATCCGTGATCACGGGGACATTGCAAAATCCATCCGCTTCGGTGCTTCCTTTGTCATGATTGGCTCTTTATTCGCTGGTCATATTGAGTCTCCAGGTAAAGAAGTGACTATCGACGGTGTAGCGTACAAAGAATACTTTGGCAGCGCTTCAGAGCACCAAAAAGGAGAACGCAAAAACGTAGAAGGTAAAAAAATCACTATCCAATCTAAAGGTAGTATCTTCGATACATTGACTGAAATGGAACAAGATTTACAATCTTCCATCTCCTATGCTGGTGGCACTACACTACAAGCCATCAAAAAAGTTGACTACGTTATCGTTAAAAACTCTATCTTTAACGGCGACCGTTAATCACATATACGACTATACAATGAGGACATTTCTTTTGAAATGCTCCTCATTTTTTTATTTCTACACCTTGGAATATCTCTTTCGGGTTATAGGACAAAATGAGTTAATTTTAATAATGATGAGCCTAGTTGAATACTCCCCCCTTCTCCACCCCCATCTTTCACCCTAAAGTGGTTCCCCATTATAAACAAAAAATGTTGAGAACACCATCTACTGGCATCCTCAACATATACTTCTTATTTAAATTTAGGTCGTCTGCCTTCTGCAAAGGCACGCACACCTTCTCGGAAATCTTCTGTTTTCCCTAAAGAATTTTGAATGTTCACTTCTAATTCCGCATATTCCTCAAAGTTGGTAAAGAAACTAGCCCACATCATTTGCTTCATGGCACGGAAAGAATTGACTGGTCCTTTTGCCAAGCGTTGTACCAAGCGATTTGTAGTACGCTCCAAAATTTCTGGTTCGCACACTTTATAGACAAAACCATATTCCTTACCCTTTTCAGCAGTCACCGCTTCCCCTGTCATAGCCAGTTGCATAGCACGGTTGATGCCTACAGCGCGACTTAGCAAGTACATACCACCTGCATCAGGTGCCAGCCCTACATTGACAAAGGCTTGAATGAAACGACTATTCGTTGAAGCTACGCACATATCCGCGGCTAACACCATATTGAAAGCCGCCCCTGCCACAGCACCATCGGTGCACATCACAACAGGTTTTGGCAAATGTTTCATGGCCAAAGAAATTTCCATTACCAAGTGAGTAATCTCAAACAAGGACTCTGTATCATCTTCTTCCACGGCTCTTTTCATTTCCGTTAAATCGCCGCCTACAGAAAATACTTTCCCTTCCGCTTTAAAGACTAATACACGGGCATCGTCAGTATCTTTCACCACGCGAATAGCGTCCAAAATTTCCTGGCACATAGGCACATTAAAGCCATTTTGCACCTTTGGTCGATTAAAGGTAATGGTAGCAACATTGTCCTCTATGGTAAACAATATATTATTGTATGTCATATATCACCTATTATAATCCCTTCGTAGGATCTGCATCATCATCAGACTCTTCCGTCAATGTAAAAGGTTTACCTACCCCATCATTACGCAAACGATCAGCTTTAATTTTAGCCCAATCAATAGGTTCACCTTTTTCAAGAGCTTGTCCTGTCACTGCATCTACGATAACACTATACTCTTTTTCATCTCTATCTTGAGTCCGTACAATGTAACGAACTTCATTATTTTCCGCTTTGATTTCCCAACCTCTAGTGAAAGAACCTTCTCCCACCAATCCGCGAGCTGCTACTTCCGCTTCTTTTGGAGAAATTACTTTCAACGGGTTGAACACTTTGGATGCTACATCTTTCGCTTTGCTAGAACGGAATTCACGCACTACTTTACCAGTGATTACATCTACATCAATAGTAATTTTTTGTTTTGGTGTATACCCTACCACCACATATTGATAATTACCTTTTGATGGATCTAACGTAATGGAGCTAACCGCTGCTTTCACATAACGACCTACAAAGATACCTGCTACTTCACGCATAGACAATACCATGGATTGACCAGGTTGGCGCACCACCACTGTTTTATCATTTAAATTTGAATATTCATTAATTTCAGCATGTGCTTGTGGAGCTACTGCAAAGGTTGTTGCAAAAGCCATGACCCCTACTAAAGCTAGTGTACTTTTTTTCATTTAACTCTCCTATATATATACCACTCTATGACCAAAACTTGCACGCCCAGAGGCCATGCAGTTTCCATTCTCATTCTTGAGATATCTCTTTCATTATACAGTATCTGTGCTAATTCTTCAATATAGTACATGCATTGTGCTGATTATCTATACCCTCTTAGCACATATTTCTCATCTATGCTCCTCATACTTCCGAGACTTTTCTACCTATATAGAAGAGCACCATATATCCTAGATTATCATACGACGCATCCACTTTATTCCTTACTTCCACACATCTACCTCAATAGAAACTAAAAACGCCCTTACCGAAGTAAGAACGTTTTTATATACATTATAGATATTTACTAATCACTGCTTGGAATGCCTCTGGTTGTTGATCTTTCCATGTGTCAAAGTCTTGTCCCGCTACTTCCAGTGCTTTCACAAGTTCAATGAAGAAATGAGGAATGTCTTCCACTGTGACTACACCCACCTCATCGGACATACGCGGGTCTTCCAATTCACCATTACCGTTGATAAACACTTTGAAAGCTGGTTGAGGCTTTTTATCCACCACTTTTGTAAATCCATGGAGCCCTAGTGTGCCCACTTGGTGTGTACCACAAGAAGATGGACAACCAGATACATGCAATTGTGGCAAACGATCTGTAGATAAACCAGCACTTTCAACTGCTTCTTTGATTACTTTCACAAGTCCAGAAGAGTCTTGGAAACCGATTTGGCAAATGGTTGCACCTACACAAGATACAGTATGTTCAAATTTATTTTTCGCATGAGTATCAGCGATAATAGCTGCCACTGCATCTGCTTCTTCGCCAGTTAAGTTTACGATATATACAGATTCGTCACCACAAATACGGATTTCAGTTTCTTCTAAACCACCGACATAATCGAATAATTTTACAAATACATCCATAGGTGGTGTACCAACCAATGGTTTATATTGAATGTAATACAATCCTTTTTGTTTTTGAGGTTTTGCCAAGGCTGTCATTGGTGGTGTTGTACCTGCTTTTTTCACTTCGTAAGGTGCCACTGACAATGTTAAATCATGGGCTGCTTTAGATTTTTCCAAATATTCATGGTACGCTTTACGGAATTCTTCCTCCCCTAATCGTTGCGCAATGAAACGAGAACGTGCTTTACCACGATTTTTAAAATCACCTAATTCATGATACAAATGCAACATACCTTCCACATGATGTAACACTTCATTTGGGTCTACATTTTCATCTACTAAGACACCAAAGGCAGAGCCGCCTCCAATACCGCCACCAGCATAGACATCGAAAGTACCATTTTCTTTTGCCAAGAACCCTAAATCTTTAAAGTTTGCATGACCTTCATTGTCTACCACAGAAAAACCAATTTTATATTTACGTGGTAATGCTAAGGTTCCAATCAAGGATACAGCATACTCACTAGCGGCTTGCAAGTAAGGAGTCACCCCGAATGGCTCATCAGGATGTACCCCATGCAATGGGCTTGCTGTTACATTACGCAAATTATCTCCACCAGTACCACGGTTATAAATGTCATGTTCAAAACAATCTTTATACAGTTCTAAAATTTGTTCACCTTGTAATTGATGGAATTGAATACATTGACCTGTTGTGAAATGTACATATTTTAAATCATATTTCTTTACAGAATCTACTAGGAATTTCATTTGATACGGCAGAATACGAGATCCCATAAAACGCAAACGTAGCATTGCACTTTCAAAACCGCGCTCTGCATAACTACCGAATCCTCCACCAATACCTTTGAAATCTTTTGGGGTGATTTCCTTCTTAAAGAAACCTTCAATCCCTGCTTGGAACTTTTCAAACTCTCCTGCAAATCGTTGTCGTACTTCTTCTGAAATAGCCATTATACTTTCTCCTCTACTAAGCACTCGCTCAACAGAAAACTCTTCTTCTCAAGTATAACAGATATGGAAAGTGATTTCTACACTTTGAAGTCCGACTCTTTTCATGGGTATATACATTCGGCATAGTATTACTTATTTTGTTCTTAGTTATTCTATAAACGCCACAACATGATCCGTTAGTTCATTTTGCAAGTCATTAGAACGGTCCTCAGAGTCAAAACTTTCATCAAAGGTCACCGCCAAGCGACGAGCTTTTGCTTTCATACCGAGCACGAGGCGCATGAACATTTTCTTCGCCCCTTCATCATCGCTATACACAATATCCTGCACATCATCCACCAACAATAGATGTAATTTACAGTATTCTTCCATATAATCTGCTACTTCGCCATAGGTCACGCTGTCGTTATATTCTTTCATGAATTGCACGCCAGTCACATAGCGAGCTCGAATGTTAGGATTCTCTTTCACCGCCTCTTGTTCCATAGCTTTCAACAGATGCGTTTTACCCACACCAGACTGTCCAAATATAAATAGCACTGGTTCAAAACACTTTGTAAAATCAGTCATTGCCAACGCCGATGCCATGGCGAATTTATTTGTCTCTGTTACCTTGAAAGTTTCAAATATTTGCATAGTTACTCCTTACTTCCGTGCCACAATGGAAAAGAGTGGTACTGGATTGTATAATTCATCTTCTTTATCATATATGCGGCTACTTACCGCCATATCTAAATACACTCTGGAAAAGCCTGCCTTACGAATCATGTGCACATCCCAATGGGGACGATCCATACGACTGATAGAAAGCTCGTCTGTAATGGCAATACATTCTTGCATCGTTTCGTTCGCTACCCCTTCATGAATGTGATGCTGTGCCACTACAGGCACTTTGAGTTCCACCCCATAATCACCATCAATGTTGATAAGTATACCTTTCGGTGCCAGCACACGATACCATTCCTTATAGGCTGCTTCCACATCCGGCAAGGTCCACGTTAGATTACGGGCCAAAATCATATCAAAGGATTCATCCGAAAAGTCTAATTGCATCGCATCCATACAGTGAAAGTCAACTTGACCAGTTAAGGTATCCTTCAATTCTATAGCTTGTGCCGTTGCTTGCGCAATCATATCTTCTGTTAGATC
>CALGLI010000303.1 GCA_937930265.1 uncultured Veillonella sp.
ACGCACCAACAGCAAAGGCTTTTTCTTTGCCAGTACCGTTAAATACGTAATCATCGTTGCCACGAAGGTAAGAAACTTGACCACCTACGGTCCAACCGCTGCCAGTTTTAGCATCGTAACCACCTTGAATGCGCGTATACGTTGTATCTGTGTCGATACCGTTTGTATTGAAGCTATATTTACCGCCCCCAACGCGAGCCCAAATACCTGTTGGTTCACCTTGTTGTAAAATGTGAGTACGGTACATATTATCTGTCAATGTTCTCCAACCATTGATATTACTCATGATGGCAGAACGAGCGCCGCGCATATGAGGTGTATCAAAATCACCTAACACTACATGATTCTCAGGTTTAGGAGTTGGAGCCGGTTTAACCTCTGGTTTAGGAGTTGGTTGAGGTGTTGGTTTTACTTCCGGTTTTGGAGCTGGAGTTGGCTCTGGTTTTACCTCTGGCTTCGGAGTTGGTTTAGGTTCTGGCTTAGGCTCAGGTTGTGGAGTCGGTTTTACCTCTGGTTTCGGCGCTGGTTTATTTTCACCATACACGTATTTACCTTGACCATCTTTATCTGCTTGCCAAGTAATAGCGCCTTCCTTAGCATAACCTTCCGTCAATACCTTAAAGCGTGCAGACTCAGCACCATTAGAAGCAATCCCTACAGTACCTTGAAGGTTTCTTTCACCATTTACATAGTTATGATAGTAAATCTTGTGAGCCAAGTTATCTAAAATTTTATTTACATTATCCTCAGAAGATACATCAAGCCCTTTTTGACTAGAGAATACATGGGCATGTGCATTAGGTGCTGCACTTGTAATATGAATATCTCCACCCCAGAAAGAGTCTGGCGTCAAACCATTATAGGTTTGTGTTGGTGGTGTGTATTCTGGATCTTCCGTATCAGCGTACTCACCATTTATATCGTAAAAGAAGTTTACATGACCTTCTAACTTATCGATATGAATTTCATTGTGCTCATTTTGCATTACAGCATTTTCAAAGCTACGATTTTCAGAACCTACCAAGCGATGTACATGGCTTGGTGTTGTCATTGTACTAAAGCTAGTACCATCTAAACCACCTTGATAGAAATGATCCCAATAGCCACGTTTACCAAGGAATACATTGATATGGTTTGGTTGTTTTGCATTTTTATCTGCTAAATTAAGAGCAAAACCAGTCCAAAATACCTCATCACTATCTAAACCAATATTGATTTCAGATGGATGAGTAGCACTGCCATCAATTCGCACATCACCTTCAATAGATATATCATGGCTCGTAAAATTACCTGTATTACCATCTACGCCAAGATTTACGGTTCCGCCATTAGCAATAACTACAGGTTTGCTAAGTCTTCCCATTTGAATATTACCAGCTTTAACATTAACAGTACCACCATTTTTACTGATAATAAAAGAACGACGTTCTGCAGGTATGTTAGAAGACACCTCATCTACAGTAATCGTACCTCCAGTATCCGCATCAATACCAGCAGTCCAACTAGGCACTTTACCGAGGCTAAGTTTTCCGCCATTTGTAGCAGTAAGATATGCACCTTTAGGTGTAGTAACATATGTACTCTCTGCCATTGCATACTGTCCTACAGAGCTAGCAATTGTCAGGGCAATTGCTAAAGATAAGTTCGCTTTACATGCACGTTTCATAAGAACCCTCTCTCTACATACTATAAATTATCATTAAACAATTTAATTATATTTAAAATTTGTGTATTTGTAAATATGAGAGAAATTTGCCACATATACAACTCAGTACGGCCATTTCCATCATAGAATGGATGAATATATCCAAAATAATAAAGCAAAAAACACCAAGAAAACATAATATTTTACAAACCTAATTTTCTTGGTGTTTCTAATATGTTAAAGGGACTGCAACTAGCATGCGGTAAAACCGCATGCTGTTACAGCCCCTTTGTATGTTTAATTAAACTATACTAATCTCTGAGATTAGAATTGGTAGTTAAGATCAACACAGTAGTAGTTGGATAATTTATCGTTAGTACCTGTTGCTTTATTAGTTTATCAGGAGTTACTCACCCGTTTCAATAAGTCTTCCCACTGTCCCCAAATAGATTCTGGGCTGAATTGTTTCATGCGGTCACGGCCAGCTTGACCCATAGTAACGCGGAGGTTTTGGTCTTTCATCAAGCGTTCTAAAGCCGCCGTCAATGGTGCCACCCCATCATCACATAAGATACCTGTTTCCCCATCAATGATGAGTTCATTCACAGCAGAGCAAGATT
>CALGLI010000304.1 GCA_937930265.1 uncultured Veillonella sp.
CTGTGGGAGCCCGTATTCGTTTGATTACTGATGGTGATGTGAACCCCGCTATGGAATGTGGTTTAGAAGGTTCTGGTATTCATATGGTGGTCGGTACTGGTGGAGCTCCAGAAGGAGTGCTAGCAGCGGCCGCTTTAAAATGTACTGGTGGGGATATGCAAGCTCGTTTAAAACCAGCTACAGATGAAGAAATTCGTCGCTGTCATGAAATGGGTATCACCGACTTGAACAAAGTGTTGACTATCGATGATTTAGTCAGTGGTGATGATGTTATCTTCTCTGCCACAGCCATTACAGAAGGCAACGTATTATCCTCTATTAAATACTTCCCAGGTGGTGCTCGTACACATTCCGTTGTGATGCGCTATAAAACAGGAACAGTTCGTTTTGTAGATACCATCCATCGGTTGGACAAAAAGCTTTCCATGAAAGTGAAATAAAACACTATAGATTTATTTAGGAAAGACCGTCGTGGGACGGTCTTTTTCTTGCGTATAGGGGAAAGATTTAGTATACTAGAGTATGAATGTTTGTCAGTCGAAACATGTTTACAAGGTGATGAGGTATCACCGCTAAACGATAACTATAGATAAGATTAGGAGGAATTCAGTTGGAAAAGCTTATTATTCAAGGAGGTACGCCTTTAGAAGGTCGTATTCGAGTAAGTAGTGCAAAAAATGCAGTACTACCTATTATTGCGGCGACTTTATTAGCGTCTACTCCAAGCACCCTGCTTGAAATTCCAGATTTGGAAGATGTTCATACTATTTGTGATGTGATTGCATCCCTTGGTGTGAAAGTAACAAAAGATGGAGAAAATATTACTTTTGATGCGGCTACAATTTCTGCGACAGAGGCGCCTTATGATTTAGTACGTCGTATGCGTGCATCCTTTTTGGTGATGGGACCTTTATTGGCACGCAAAGGGGAAGCTCGAATTGCCTTACCAGGTGGTTGTGCTATTGGCAGTCGTCCTATCGATTTACACTTGAAAGCGTTTGAAGCGCTAGGTGCGACTATTACTATGGGAGAAGGTTTTGTAGAAGCGAAGGCTCCAGAAGGTTTAAAAGGTAATTTAATTTATTTAGATTTTCCAAGTGTAGGGGCCACTGAAAATGTAATTATGGCAGCGACCTTTGCGGAAGGGAAAACCATCATTGAAAATGCTGCAGAAGAACCAGAAATTGTTGATTTAGCCACGTTCTTGAATAGCATGGGGGCTAATATTCGTGGTGCTGGTACAGATGTGATTCGTATTGAAGGCGTGAAAGAATTGAAAGGCGCTGTGCATACAGTGATTCCAGACCGTATTGAAGCGGGTACGTATTTAATTGCTGCAGCAATGGCTGGTGGTGATGTATATGTGGAAAATGCCCTTTCAGAGCATTTAAAACCAGTGGTAGCTAAGTTAAAAGAAGCAGGTGTTACCGTAGAAGAAGATATTGATGGCATCCGTGTTATTAGCAATGGACAGTTGAAAGCAACGTCTATTAAAACTTTGCCATACCCTGGATTCCCTACAGATATGCAGGCTCAATTTATGGCGATGACGACTGTTGCAAAAGGGACGAGTACTGTGATGGAAACAGTTTTTGAAAATCGTTTCATGCATGTGGATGAATTGAAAAAAATGGGCGCTTCTATTGAAGTCGATGATCGAAAAGCCATTGTAACTGGCGTGGAACACTTACTAGGCGCTGAAGTGGAAGCTACTGACTTGCGTTGTGGCGCTGCCTTAGTATGTGCAGGTCTAGCGGCCACTGGAGTGACTAAAGTCGGTCAATTAGGACATATCGATCGGGGCTATGATAATTTAGTGGCAAAATTAAAAGGAATAGGTGCTAACATTGTTCGGGTGGACGAGTAAGCAAAAAGAACCTCAATCAAAAGAGGATAGACGGAAACAACGTCGAATACGTAGAAAGCCAATAGGAACGACTACTAAGCAAACATCCTTTAAACGAGAAAGTCGTCCCATATCGTTCCTTGAAAAAATGAGTCTCTTATGGACTACGGATATAGGTATCGACTTGGGGACTACTAATGTAGTGATGTATGTCAAAGGTCGAGGTATTGTCTTAGATGAGCCAGGATTCGTAGCTTGTGATACGAAAACTAGAGAAGTGATTGCCATAGGTCATGAAGCACGAGCTATTTTAGGTAGGACACCAGAAGGAATTGAAGTGATTCAACCTTTAAAAGGGGGAGTTATTGCAGACTATGATACAACAGCCTATATGTTACGTCATTTTATTCGTCGTGTGGTACCTGTATCTGGGCTCATTCGTTCTCGTATCATAGCTTGTGTGCCATCCAGTATTACACCAGTAGAAAAACGGGCTGTTTTAGAAGTGCTTTTACAAGCGGGGGCTCGTAAAATAGTGCTCATGGAAGAACCGTTGGCGGCGGCTATTGGAACTGGCTTAGATAAGGCTGACCAAGTGGGAGCCATGGTAGTCGATATTGGTGGTGGCACCACAGATATTGCTGTCATCTGTGATTCTGGGGTGGTAGTCAGTGAAAGCTTGCGCATCGGTGGCGATACCTTTGATGAAGCATTACTACAATATATGAAGCGAAAGAAAAAACTACTGATAGGACCATTAACGGCGGAAGATTTAAAAATCGAAGTGGGTACTGTAGATCCAAGGTCTGGAGAGGAACGAGCTATCGTACGAGGTCGGCATAGTGTGACAGGCTTGCCTCGTGCCGTAGAAATCACATCAAAAGATATGAAGTTTGCCTTAGATAAACCGGTACAAAATATCATTGAAGGGATTATTGGTATTTTAGAAAAAACACCACCAGAGTTACTGGCGCAAATTAATGACCACGGTATTATTTTGACTGGTGGAGGATCTTTACTTCGTGGTTTAGATCGCATGATTACAGAAAAAACTGGTCGTCCCGCGTATGTAGTGGAGCATCCTAGATATTCTGTTATATTAGGTACAGGAAAAGCATTGTCAGAGTTGAATCAGTTGCGAGATACTTTAGAAGAGTTACGGTAGCATGTGCTTACATTCATAATTCTTTCATATATGGGATATATACTGTAGATAGTAAAAGGGATACTGTGCAATAGTGACACTGTTTTGCAGGAATTAATTGTTCCGGTTCTTAAAAGTATGATATACTATACATGGAAGAAAGATGTAGGAGGTGTATATATATGAAAAAAGTTTTTCTATATAGTTCATTGTTAGTAGCATTATTTGTGACAGCTACGGCAGAAGCAGCACCAGTAAACCATGAAACTGTCTTATCTGGTGAAGTAGTATCTGTAGTCAGTGTAGGAACTTCGGTGAAAGAAGGAGACCCATTGCTTACAGTACAAACATTAGGGGGACCTATGGTGGCATCTCGTGCTACAGTGAATGGCGTGGTGCAAACGGTTTCAGTGGAACCAGGTGCCTCAGTGGAACGTGGTCAAATTATAACCGTGATAAATAATTAATCATTAATAATCAATAAGAAGAGGCGATATAGATGCAATTACATCGTTTTTGGCGTCGGTGCACTAAAGGTGTGCTGACGCTCTTATTGTGTGGGGCAACTTTTACAAGTGCTCATGCAATAGAATTTATGAATATAGAAGATGTACATCGTGGCATGGTAGGTCATGCAGATACGGTGGTACAAGGGGATAAGATTGATTCTTTTAATGTCGAAGTTCTAGGGGTGATGAAACAACGTGGTCCATCAGGAGATTTAATTTTAGTGAAAGTGTCCGGACCAGTCATAGATGCTTCAGGTGGTATTGTCCACGGTATGAGTGGTAGTCCTGTGTACATTGATGGAAAACTGGTAGGCGCCATTGCCTATGGTTGGGGATTCACAGATGGAACCTTGGGGATGGTGACCCCTATTGGGCAAATGGTAAAGCTCTGGGACGAGAAATACCAAAAAGATTTACCGAATCCTTGGAAGGATACCCAGTTAATACCATTGGGAACGCCATTGATGGCAGATGGTTATGATGAAACATCCTTAGCATACTTGGGAACAAAATTTAAGGATTTTGGTTATAAAGGATATGCTACGGCTAGTGATAGCACTGATGATGTGGTGAAACCTATGGTGCCAGGTGGCTCTATAGCAGCGTTACTAGTAAAAGGCGATTTGAAGATGGGTGCCGTAGGTACCGTTACCTATGTAGATAAGGATAAAGTCGTCGCTTTTGGTCATCCTTTTGATAAGAGAGGGTCTACTGGTTATTTCATGAATAACTCTAGTATTTTTACGGTAGTAAAAAGCATAGACTCTGGATTTAAATTAGGCTCATTAGGTCGAGAAGTGGGCGTTATCACGGAAGATCGTGGAGCAGGGATTGCTGGTACTGTGGGGGTATTTGGAAAAGGTGTTCCTGTACGCATGCAATTGCGTGATTTGGATCGCGGGGTAGAACGAAATGCAGCAGTTACCGTGGTGGAATCTCCTAAACTTACCCCTACCTTGGTGGCTACCTCGGTGTATAGCTTGCTGAACAAAACATTAGACCGTGTAGGTGGTGGTACTGCTAAGATTGCGATTACGATTACACCAGTTGATCCTAAGTTACCTACTTTGGAACGGCGAAATATGGTGTATTCTAGCAGGTCTGTATCTGAAAAATCTATTGATGAGTTATTCGATATTGTAGAAAGCTTAATGAATAATGCTTTCAAAAACTATGAAATTAGAGATATTCAAGTAGATGTACAAGTGGAAGAAGCAAAGCGAACGGCTACGATTATCGATGCTAGTGCAGACCAAGTCATTGTATCCCCTGGTGACAATATTGTGATTACTGCCAATTTACAAGCCTATCGGAAGGGAAAGATACAACGAGAAATTATTTTTACAGTTCCAAAGGAACAAAAACTTGGAACCTATACACTTGAAGTGCGTGGCGGTGGCGTCATTCCTTTGCCATATTTGTTTGAAAAACAAAAATATAATTTGACCGATGAAATCGTGCAACGATTGAAAGTGCATAAAAACTTTGAGGAATATTTCAAAGATCTCAGTGAAGATGATCAGAATAACCAAATTGTGGCAGAGTTCTTAGCCGACGATATTAGTATGGTGGAAGAGTCTGGCGAAAAAGTGAAGAAGCAACGCCTTGAGGCAGACGATGATGATGTGGATGATGATGAACTGCCAAATGGAGGTAAGCATAAAAAAGGATTGAAAGCATCGGATGATGATGAAAAAGAAAAAAATGAAGCTACACGAGTGGTAGTAGATTATGTCGTCTTAGGTGATGGACAGTTTACTGTACAGGTGGTGGATGCAAAAGATCGAGATCGTTTGCGCAAACAACGAATCAAAGCAAAGCTTTCAAAGCTAGTGGAGAAAGCAAAAGCAGAAGAGACAACTCAAACGAAACATAAATAGCCTCATGTGAAGAGAGCAGGAAGTGATACCTCATCATTTCCTGCTCTTATTTTTGAAAACTCGTATGGTACTACTGCACATTCAAAGAGTTTTGTGATATACTGAAAGTTGATACAAATACTCAGGAGGAATTATGGTTTGGTTAACATGGATTGGTAAGCAAATAATCTTTTTCCTATCCCAAATAGGAGAGGCCATGCTGTTACTATGGAGGACCATAGGACAATTACCAAAAATAAATTGGAAGCTCACAATCGAACAAATGGCGCACTTAGGAGTACACTCCTTGCCGATTTTGTCACTCACTATGTTTTTTGCAGGCGCTGTTATGACATTACAAGTAGCAGATGTACTCATTCGTTATGGAGCACAGGGAACTGTAGGAGGTATTATGGCCATTGCCATGGGGCGTGAACTGGGACCAGTCTTAGTGGGCGTTGTATTAGCAGGTCGTGTGGGTGCTGCGATTACTGCAGAACTAGGAACGATGAAGGTCACTGAGCAAATTGATGCGCTCAAGGTGATGGCAGTGAATCCTATCGGCTATTTAGTGGTACCTCGCGTTGTAGCTTGCATGGTTATGGTGCCTATCCTAACATTTTATGGTGTTCTTATTGGCACTGGTGGCGGTTACTTGGTGGCTACTGTGGTGAAAGGGCTAGCAGGGTCTACCTACTTAGATTCCATCCAAATTTTTGCTATCCTATCTGACTTGACGTACGGATTAATTAAATCTTGTGTATTCGGAGCAGTTATTGCCTTAGTGGGATCCTATAAAGGAATGTACACAGATATGGGGGCGACTGCTGTTGGGTATGCCACTACTAGTTCTGTGGTCACAAGTATCATCTTAGTATTTATATTAAATTACTTTTTATCAGTCTTATTATTCTAGGAGGACCTATGATTGAATTAAAAAATGTGGTCCTTGCCTATGAGAATAGAACGATTTTAGACCATGTAGATTTAACCATCCATGATGGAGAAACCCTAGTTATTTTAGGGGGATCTGGAGCTGGTAAAAGTACCTTACTTAAATTGATTATTGGATTATTACGGCCTACAAGCGGAACCATTTTAGTCGATGGCGTAGATATTACGCAAATTGATGAAAATGAGTTCGACACATTGCGACAAACTATGGGGATGGTCTTTCAATACTCTGCCTTATTCGATTCTATGAGTGTAGGAGAGAATGTGGCATTCGGATTGCGTCAACATACGACCATGAGTGAAGAGGAAATTCAGCGCACAGTAGCTAGAAAACTACGTATGGTAGGATTGCCCAAAACGGAGCAGTATATGCCTAGCGAACTGTCAGGAGGCATGAAAAAGCGGATTAGTCTGGCTCGTGCTATTGCATTAAATCCTAATATTATTCTCTATGATGAACCAACATCAGGATTGGATCCCATCACATCGGGAACTATCAGTCGTTTAATACGAAGTATGCAATCTCATTTGCAATGTAGCTCTATCGTGGTTACTCACGATATGAACTCTGCCTTTTTTGTGGCGGATCGCATTGCTTTATTAGATAAAGGAAAATTTATTGAAGTGTCACCAACGGAAGAATTTAGACATTCAAAGAATCCTAAGGTGCAACAATTTATAGAGGGACGTAAATCTGTAAAAACAGAGATACAAGAAGAAGGAGATATGCCATGAAGTGGACAACAGAGGCGAAGGTAGGTCTATTTACCGTAGTGGGGCTAGTCCTATTTGCTGTTTGCATTGTGTTCTTAGGACGATTTGATATATTTGCAGCTCCTACTATGCATATTGCAGGGAACTTTCAATCTGTTACAGGATTGAAAGAAGGCAATACAGTGCGATTTTCAGGGGTGAAAGTAGGAAAAGTTAAATCCATGCAAGTCACCGATAAAGGGATTACGGTATCCATGGATATCGACAAAGATGTAAAAATTCCTACAGATTCTGCGTTTACCATGGAAAGTGATGGTATTTTAGGGGATAAATTCATACAAATTACACCAGGTCGTAGTACATTGTATTTAGATGATGGTGCGTTCATCACTGGGGATGGGAAAAGTGAAATCGATAAAACGATGGCACAAGCTACGAAATTGATGGAAGCAGCCACTGCTACTTTACAATCTATGAACGGCATTATTGGGGATGAAAAAACCCAAGGTGCTTTGCGGAATGCTTTACAATCTACGGAACTGATTGCTCAAAATACAGCGAGTTTAACGGCTCAAATGAATGCTATGTTAGCAAATAATAGTGATAACATTTCTACCCTGACAGCAAACATGGTGGGTATTACACGAAATATGGAATCCTTGACGAACCAAATGGATACGAATATGAAACAATTCAATGCAGATGGTCAAGCGGGCACAGAGATGCGCCAAATTGTGAATAATTTAAAAACGACTACCGACAGTATTTCGAAAATGGCAGGCGCTATGGAAGGGGTTGTGACAGATCCTAAGAGTGCTGCGGATATTAAGGAGACCTTACATAATACAGCACAATTGACGACTAAGTTAAATCGTCTCACAGGAGGAGATGTGAAAGCAGGTTCTGATGGAAAAAAGTCGGATCTTAAGACGCAAATAGGAGCAGAGGTACTATATAATCCAGAAGATAAAAAAGTTCGTACCGATGCTGATGTGCGCCTTATTCATAATGATGCCATGTATACATTAGGGATTTCTAATGTAGGTAATGGATCTAATTTGGATCTCACCTATGGGAAACAAGTGTTAGATCAAGTGTACCTACGAGGCGGACTATTTGATGGGAAATTAGGTGTAGGAGCCGATGTGGGCTTTGGAAAACCGCTTTCACTATCAGGTGCGATATTTGATATCCGCCATGGTTCCTATCGGATTCGTTCGGACATTCAATTATGGAAAGATACTTATGCGGTAGGTCAATGGACTTGGTATGATCATGACCACAATCGTGTGAACTATTTTGGGCTAAGAAAGACATTTTAGGAGGACCCAATGAATACAAAAATAATGACAGTAGCAGCGATGTTATCAGCCTATGCATGTACAGTAGGAGCGGCAGCACCGCAGACAGATACAGTGAAATTAGTAGCTTTTCAACAAAAAGCAACTGCTCAAGCAGCCACTATGACAAAGGCATATAAAAGCCAAGCACAAACAAAAGGTCAATCGGTGTCGGTCACATTGCCACAATCGATTGCCATGGCATTGCAAAATAATAGATCCTTACATCAATCCCAATGGGATTATGAAGCGGCAATAGCACAAGTAGGCGTTGCTACAAGTGGCAGAAACCCAGCAGTGACTTATACTTATAGTGCTAACCATACAGGAAATGAAGTGAATGGTGTCAGCCAAACTGGCAATGCTTTTTCTCATCAATTAGGGGTAGGAGTATCTCTATTTAACCGTGCTTTGGATGCACAAATTGAAGCAGCTAAATACAACCGTGATAGCAGTGGTGCAGCCTTAACGGAAGCGGCTCAAATAGCAAAATTAACGGCTACAACGAATTATTTGTCTTTAGTTAAGTCCCGTAACAAGGTAAGTGTAGCAGAACAAACTGTTCGTGATTATGAAGAACATTTGAAAAATGCGAATTTACAATATGAAGTAGGCATTGTATCTAAATCAGATGTATTGGCAACGAATACGAGATTGGCCAATGCAAAAACAGACTTAGTAGAAGCAAAAAATGCAGCTAGTTTAGCAGAAGCAAAGTTTAACAATCATGTAGGCTTGCCTGTATCTACACCAATCGTAACGGTAGATAAAGAGCTAACATATACACCATATGCCATTTCATTGGAAACAGCAAAATCGTATGGGGTAGCACATCGAGGTGCTATTGTACAAGCTGCGATGGTAGTAAAATCAGCAGAAGAAAATGTAAGCCGTGCCAATGCCTCAGATATTCCAGTGGTCAAAGCGAATGCTAGCCGTGGCATGAATGGTACACATTGGGCTGGTAATGATAGCAAAAATTGGTCTGTAGGAGCCAGCTTATCTTGGAGCTTGTGGGACGGTGGACAATCTAAAGCTAATGTAAGTGCTGCTAAAGCAAGTTTAGAAAAGGCAAAAGAAGGCTACGCACAAACCATTGAAACCGTAGAGCTACAAGTGCAAGAGGCGTACTTAAATATAAAAGCGGCAGAGCAAAAGATTCAAAGTACTCATGCAGCAGTAGAAGCAGGACAAGAAGACTTCCGTATTAAAACATTGCGTTACCGTTCAGGAGTAGGTACTAATGTGGATGTGCTTGATGCGGAAACAGCCTTAGCGACAGCTCGTAATAACTATGTGGATGCTCTATATAATTATAATTTAAATATCGTTACCTTAGAAAAAGCAATGGGTATTCCTGTAGAAGCTTCTGTAGGCAGCGGTGCAACAATCGTTAATCAGGGATAATGACCATACCGATATGAGGTGAATCATGAAAAGGAAACACTGGTTATTAGGTGTTATACTGAGTGGATGTGTAGGAGTCGTTGGATTTGGCTTGCAACCACTGAGTGAAACTTATGTAGGACCCTATGTGCAAGAACAATTACATACAGCACTGAATGGAACTGTTTCCTATTCATCATTTCACATTGGCTGGGATGGATCCGTTCAAATGAAAGATCTCATCGTAGACGATGCGAAGGGACAACAAATACTCACTGCTGATACTTTGACGGTGTCCATTCAATGGTTAAAAGTATTACAATATCCTTTTGGTCAGGTCTCACCAGATGCCTTACTAGGTACCATTACTGTTACTTCACCCCATGTGAATGTGGTACAAGATGAACAGGGACAATGGAATGTATTACAGTTAGTAAAGGAGCGAGAATCAGAGAGTCCTAGTCAATTTAGTGGGCTGTTTCGGTTAGAAAAGGGAACGATATCCTTATTCTTGCCTCATGCAGAACCGTTGCTCCTATCAGATGTGAATTTGACTGTCCTAGGTGATAGTGGACATATGCTAGATGGAGTTGTGAATGCTCAACTAGGAAAGGATCAAATTCACTCCAAGATACAATGGGCATTAAATGACAGTAATGATCGATCATTTTATATAGAAACATCACACTTAGATATAGCGCCTATAGTAAGTCGAATTTCTCTACCGAGTGCAGTAAGCCCTATGACAGGAGAGCTTACGGATGTGGCGTTAACGCTTACACAACGTGGTGGTTTCTGGTATGGTGAAGGAGGACTTTCCTTCCGAAACGTGGGGACTACTATCCAAGATTATCGGTTAACATCTGGTAAGGGAACCGTTCAAATCCATGGCGATGTTCTGTTTTTAGATGGAATCGAAACGAATGTGAATGATGAGCATCTCCGTATGAATGGTACGATACATCATATCTTTAATGAGGACCCTACATTACATGTATCTGTAGGATTGAAGGAGTGGAATCTAGCCTCATTAGGACAACTCCCCATCTCAGGATATGTCACAGCAGATGCACTGGTAACAGGACCAGTATCCAATGTGAAAGCCAGTGGTGATGTAAAGGTGCGAGATATTGCCTATGAGGGACTCACAGTGAATCGTGGGAAAGGACATCTTTCCTATGGAGACCAAGTGATCCATGTGGGAGATGTAGAACTGAGTACCCAAGGTGGAACTGTGAGAGGTACGAGCTCCTATCATATGGATACAGAAGATTTCTCAGCACAATTAGAAGTACAGAATGTATCCTTGTATGGATTGCCTCTTGAGAGATTACCTTCTGTACATGGCACAGTGAGTGGATCCTTAACTATTGAAGGGAAACAAGGAGAGATTTCTCAAATAAACGGCTCTGTACATGGACGACACATCGGGTATCGATCTATCCTAGTGGATGCCTTGGATGCTAGTGTATCTTGGGATGGTACACAGTTAGTGGTGCCGTATCTAAATGGGACCTGGGGTCGAGGCACTTTCACTGGTAGTGGTCGATTCGGCAATGGTACATTTGGTATTAATTTGCATGGTACTAATATTGGATTAGAACAATTCAATGAGTGGGGTCCTAAACCGTTGGGCGGTACTGTTTCTTTAGAGGCTAACCTACAAGGGTCACTAGAGAATCCAACAGGAACGGTCATGATTGCTGGTGAAAGGCTTTCCTATGGAACGACTAAGTTTGACCAAGGATTTATTAAAACAAAGTTAGACGATAATACTCTCCATATTCTTGAAGGAAATTTGGACTATAAAAAAAGCACCTATAACCTAGGAGGATACATCCAGTTAGATGGTGAACAAACTGTGGATATCAAGGGTTCTGCGAAGGATGTGCGCATCGAAGATGTGTTACCAAACTTTACAGATATTCCTATGACGGGATGGCTTAATACGGATATTCATGTACAAGGGACATTACAACAACCAGAAATAGATGGTCATCTGAAAGCTTGGGATGGTTCCGTATATGGTAAACTCTTTACATCCATTGAAGGGAGATATACATATGATGATGGTCATCTCCACTTGCCAAGGCTGGATATTAGTAGCTACGGTTCCTCTATCATTGTAGATGGTGATATACAAGATAAGCAGTTAGACATTAATTTTGTTGGCGATGCGGTGCCCATTGAACCTTTTGTCCGTGATGCAGGGCTCAACATGGTTGGTTATGTAGGGGCAGAAGGGCATCTCGTTGGCACTGTAGATGCACCTATCTTTGAAGGGACAGTACAGTCTGATACGATGCAAGTGAAGGATACTACCTTACATAACATAACAGGGTCTGTGTATATCACGCCTAAAGTAGTACATCTACAAGAATTGACTTTCACAGGCGAGGGGACCAGTCAATACGATATTAAAGGTGGCATTCAATTGGAAGATCCAAAACGCTTGTTTGGGTATGTGCGTGTCCGAGATGGTGATTTGCATCAATTATTAGCATTAACGAATGCACGAGTACCTGATTTGAATGGAAAGTTGCAGGCTACTATTGATTTAGGTGGTACTAGTGAAAGTCCAAGATTAGACGTAAAAGGAACTCTGGAAAATACTACGATTCGAGATGAAGTGGTAGGAACAGCTACGGTGGATATAGGCTATGGTGGGCGGACGATTGATGTTCGTA
>CALGLI010000305.1 GCA_937930265.1 uncultured Veillonella sp.
GTAACTTCAATACCTAAGCGGAAGTTGCGACCTTGACCTGGCCACCAATCACCTGGGTTACCATAGCGAACGCTAGATTGTTCCGCATAGTATGTATCAAATAGGTTATTAATTCGACCAAATACAGTCACATTGTCACGTACGCGATAGTTAGCACTGATATCAGTAATCCAATACGTTGTACGTGGGAAGCTATTAGCCTTAGGGCCCGGACGGTCGATGACGCCGCGAATATCTAAATGAGCATCCCATTTAGCATCGTTGTAATCGAGACCTGCATTGACGGCATGTTTAGGCACATACCCATCACGATTTGCTTTGCGAGTTGGTGTCGCATTGATATGAGTATACGTATAACCTAGGCGGGCAGATAAATGTTTCGTTAATTGCTTACGTACATCTGCATTAATACCATGGGCTTTTTCTGTATCAAAGTTTTTATAGATACCACTGAATGCCGCAGGGTTTGTCATTACCCAACCAATTTTATCTTTTGTACTACGACTGAAGAAGCTAAGGTTACTATTCCAAGTTGTACCGAATTTATGATGAACACCTATGCTCCATTCATGACCTGTTTCAGGTTTCAAATTGCGGTTGCCATTTGTGCCATCGAACAATTGATATGGTGTTGGTGCTAAGAAATATTCTTTGTACGCTGCGTACACATTTGTTTTAGCATTTACATCGTAACCAACACTGATGGACGGAGATGTATGCGTGCCGAATGCAGAGTGATGGTCAACGCGAACACCTGGAATTACAGTCCATTTTGGAGCAATTTTCCACTCATCTTGTACGAAATAAGATGTGTTCGTAAGTTTTACACCACCCATATTAAGAACCTTATCTTGACGCCAATCAATACCGCCAACTACGGTATGATCTTTTCCTTTATACGTCACTTGGTCGCCAAACGCACGAGTCTTAATATCTGTTAAATAACCATCATATTTAGTTTTATAATGATTATCTAATACGTACAATTGATGACTCCAGCGTTTATTGATGTTGTTATTCCAAACAGCACGGACGGAATCATTTGCTTCAGTACCGTAACGAATATGATTAAGAGCACCCATATGGTCAGAGTACATCGCATCACCGCGATATGTATCATAGAATACCTTTACATCATTTTTGTCATTAATTTTATTACCTACCATGAAGGAACCCGTATGACTGTTGCCATGTTGCGGAATGCGTTTACCATGACCATCTTTATAAGAACCGATGATATCCTTTTGGTAACCTACACGCCAATACCAATCCTTTTGGCTACCTTCGTTCAAAAGAGCGTATTGTTCTAAATCATTGCTACCACCCATCATACGAAGTTTAGTTTGAACGCCTTCCTCAGGTTTTGCAGTGATTACGTTCACAACGCCACCGATAGCGCCAGAACCATATAAGGTGGAACCTGCACCGCGTTGTACTTCTACACGGTCAATACTAGACATATCTTTCAGAATTGTCATCGGCGGGTTCACACCAGCCGCACCCATGTTGATGCCGTCTACCAAATATAATACTTGGTCGGAACCATTAATACGGAACGCATTAGAATTTGTGTAACCTACACCACCACCGTACGTATTGATATCTACCCCCGGTACGATACGCATCGCTTCATTCATATTAACCGCGTGACGTTCACGAATATCGTCACCAGTCACTACGCCTACGCTAGCTGGCACTTGTGAAAGCTGTTGTTCACTGCGTGTTGCAGTAACAACAATGGTATGAGATTCCCCTGGTTCAGCAGCCAATACACTAGGTGCGCTAATAGTGCTACCAAATACAAGAGCTAATCCCACATATAGAGATAAACGTTGTTTCTTTG
>CALGLI010000306.1 GCA_937930265.1 uncultured Veillonella sp.
CGCTATCGCTTTGGTGAAGTAGATATTATCGTTAAAAAAGAAAATATACTTATTGTAGTAGAAGTGAAAACGAGACGGACCCAAACCTATGGAATGCCCTGTGAGGCAGTGCATTGGAAAAAGAAACAACATATACGTCATGTCATATCTATGTTTTTGGCAACACGAGATATGGAGTACGAGTCTATACGATTTGATGTCATAGAAGTGTATATACCCCAAGTAGGAGATCCTGAGTTACGGCACATGAAAGCGTGTCATTTATAAGATAGGAGGAGTACTATGTATGCAAAAACCTACGGAGTCTGTGTGAGTGGTATCGACGGCTATGTGGTGACTGTGGAGGTAGATATTAGTCCCGGTTTACCAAGTTTTGATATTGTGGGGTTACCAGCCACATCCGTGAAAGAGGCAAAAGAGCGTGTCCGATCGGCTATTAAGAATGGTGGCTTCGAGTTTCCTATGAAGCGTATTGTAGTTAATCTAGCTCCTGCGCACATTCGCAAGGATGGGTCATCTCTTGATGTTGCTATTGCTATGGGGATTTTAGCAGCCCAAGAGTCAGGAAAACAGAAGAAAAAACAAACTATTCAGGGGAATCACCATGTATTTATAGGAGAATTATCTTTGGATGGGTCTTTGCAACCAGTGATGGGCATGTTATCTATGGTGATGGGAGTAACAAATCAGGATTTAAGGGATGAACATACCTATATGTCTACCTTAGAAGATATTATTGTACCTATAGGTAATCGTGAAGAGGCGACTAGTGGTTCCCCTATGCCAGTGTATGGTGTATCTACTCTTTCTGAAGTTGTAGAACTAGTAAAGCACCCTGAAAAGAAAGAAAATCTATGTGTACAGATACCGATTGTACCATCGAAACAGAGGGTAGAAGTACTAGATTTACAAGATGTAAAAGGGCAAGTGATGGCAAAACGAGCCTTAGAAATCGCAGCTGCTGGTGGTCATCATGTGTTGATGACAGGACCTCCAGGATCGGGTAAGACTATGTTAGCTAAACGATTGCCGTTTTTATTGCCACCACTTTCACGGGAGGAACAACTAGAAGTAAGTCGTATTTATAGTGTGATGGGCTTATTGAAAAGTGGTCGATTAATGGAAGAAAGACCGTTTCGAAGTCCCCATCATACCAGCACTTTAGTAGCCATGTCAGGTGGGGGACAGCCACCTAAGCCTGGAGAGATTACATTGGCTCATAAAGGTGTTTTATTCTTGGATGAAGCACCAGAGTTTCGTAGACCCGTCATAGAGGTGTTGCGACAACCCTTAGAAGAACATCAAGTACATATTGCACGAATTGGAATGGCAACCACCTATCCCAGTGATTGTATTGTTGTCATGGCTATGAATCCATGCCCATGTGGGTGGTTTGGAACAGAGGAAGATCATCGATGTACTTGCACAGCTACCCAAATTCAAAGATACCAACGAGTATTATCAGGTCCGATTTTAGACAGGATGGATCTAGTAGTACCAGTAGAGCGACCGACCTTAACGGAGATCTATGCGCCTAAGGGTGAAGTTAGTACAGAGGAAGTACGTAAACGTGTCATCCGTGCTAGAGCTATGCAAAGCGAGCGATATAAAGGGACAAATATCAGTGTTAACTCCCATTTAAGTCACAGTGATATTGAAACCTATGGGAAAC
>CALGLI010000307.1 GCA_937930265.1 uncultured Veillonella sp.
CACGTGTTCTTACCGACGCTGCTATCAAAGGTAAAATCGATCCATTATTGGGCTTGAAAGAAAACGTAATTATCGGTAAGTTGATTCCTGCTGGTACAGGCATGAGTCGTTACCGTAAGATTGAAGTTGTAAAAAATACACCTGAAATCATTGATATTACAGAAGAGGTTATGTCTGAAGATTAATTGCTTCGGAGCGGCCGTTAGGCTATATAATTGTATAGACTTGTTGCATTATTGATACTGTGCGACAGAATAAAAAAGGGTGCACCCGCGAGGTGCACCCTTTTGTTATGGGGAATTATTGGTTTGAGAGATATATGTGTATGAGCTCTATGATTATATGTCTCTATAATTATAGGTCTATATAAATTGAGAGCTTCATGATATGTGTTAGTATCAGTTTGTAAAATAAAATGATACTTTGTTAAGGTTGTGGTATGAAAACTATTCAGCTGCTTCTTCCGCGTCATGAGCCATGATGTCATAACCGACGTCATCTGATAAAGTAAGATATCGTTCGTACTGTCGAATGATATCGGTAATGATATCCTCCCGTGTCATATATTGTGCATCGTATCCGGCGCGCCCGTCACTGAAATATGTCATAGGGATTGCGTTGGTGCTTTCAGTAATGTGAGGAATGTTAGGATCTTCAATGAGATGATCTGATACCTCTTGCGTAACGAGTTTGATGCCGTAGGTAAAGTTGCGCATTGATTCTTTTTCGATGGTTAACTCTACGGAGGCGTCGTTACCATTGAAATGTTTGTCAATTCTCGTAGTTAATCCGTACTCTTCGGTCAATTCTTTATTGAGCTGATACATAGCAGGCAATGCTGTTGTTTTCATAAAGGAAATAACATCTTCCGACTGCGTTTGGTTGAGTATTTTGGCAAGACCTTGTTTCCAGTTCTTGCTGTCCCAGTAGATGGATGTGGTTGAAAGTTTTGTGTTAAAGTATTGCGTATCTGTCAATAATCCTTGCCATAAGCTGTAGCACATGATAACCATCAAGGCTGCAAATGGTAAGGCGAGAATGAGCGTTACCGATTGTAGTACATTAAGCCCACCAATACTGAGCAAACTGATGGCAAGAAAGGACATTACAGAGCCCCACATCAAGCATTGCCACTTTGGAGATGAAGTGGATTTATCATAGGCCGCAATATTATTTAACACATAAATGCCTGAATCGGCAGATGTGATAAAAAATAATGCTAATACGATAATCGATAGAAGACTAGTTAAACCGGATAAAGGTAAATATTCAAGGAATGCAAAGAGTAGTTGTTCTGGTTTATCGGTTAATGCACCGAGTGCACCGTTTGCTACTGTTTCATCGATATAAATTGCAGTATTACCAAAGATAGTAAACCAAACGATAGTAAATACAGTTGGAATAATGAGTACCCCAAAGATGAACTCTCGAATAGTCCTACCTTTTGAAATACGCGCAATGAACATGCCCACAAATGGTGCCCAAGATAACCACCAGGCCCAGAATAGTATGGTCCAGCTGAAGAACCATGGTCGGGTTTCTGGTGTATAGATAGATGTATAGAAGCTTTGCCCTAAAATATGTGATAGATAGTATCCAAAGTTTTCTACCATTGTATTTAATAGGAGTAATGTAGGACCTGCACAGAGTACAAAAAGCATTAAGACTAATGCAACAGATATATTAATTTCGCTGAGCAGCTTAACGCCTTTATCAATACCTGTAACAGCAGATAGAACGGCAATGGACATAATGACGATAATGATGACCGTTTGTGCGGAAAAGTCATTAGTGGAGATGATATCAATATATAGGAACCCTGCACCTAGTTGGGCCGCACCAAATCCTAAGGTGGTTACGATACCTAATAAAGTTACACAAAGTGCGATGATATCGATAATGTGCCCTCGTGGGCCATTGATTTTATCCTTCCACAGAGGATAGAAACATGAACGTAGTGATAATGGCAATTTATAGCGAAAACCAAAATACGCTAATGCTAAAGCCATAATACCGTATACCGTCCATGCATTGATGCCCCAGTGGAAGATGGAGCGGAATAATGCTTCCTTGGCACTAGATGTGCCATCGACTAAGCTTACAGCAGAGTGATAATGTGAGAGCGGCTCAGCAGTTCCGAAGAACATGAGACCTACACCGGTACCTGCCGCAAATAACATGGCGAGCCATGCGGTATAAGAGAATTCTGCTTCTTCATCATCGCTACCCAG
>CALGLI010000308.1 GCA_937930265.1 uncultured Veillonella sp.
GGAGAGAACACGCCCTGTTGTATCGAGCTCTTCTAAGGGACGATAGATTTCATAGATGCGCCCATTTTGACGAAGAGGAGCATAGTTTTCTGGTATGGTGACGGCACCGCCACCGGTGGAGATGATTAGCCCTGTTTGTTTCCCCACATTGGTGATCATCTTGGATTCTATAGTACGAAATGCAGGCTCACCGTGCGCCAAAATATAATCGCTAATGGAACCGACTTCCTCTGTAATACGATGGTCTATGTCCACAAGTGTTCGTCCGGTTAGCGTTGCTAAGGCTTCGCCGATGGTACTTTTACCAGACCCAGGCATACCGATGAGAACAATGCTTTCTTGGTCTCGGCGGAACTGTTTGTATAGGTCTAACAGGATACTTTCATCATAGGTGCGATGTAAAAATAAAGCACTCGCCGCAATGGCTTGGGCCAATAAGAAGATGAGCCCATTTACATGAGGAATGCCGAGAGATTCCGCTTCTAACAAAATACCTGTACGATGGGGATTGTACACCAAGTCGATAACGCCTTCTAAGTGAGTAAAAGGGGCTAATCGAATGCTTTGGTCAGGACAATGAGGATACATACCAACTGGAGTACAGTTGATAATTACCTGTGCTCGTTCATAAAATTGTGCAATGTGTTCATATGTAGGAAAGTGATGACGGCTGATATGGGTAATGGATGCTGCGCCTAATCGTTCCAATGCCACATGCACTGTATTGGATGAGGCCCCATCACCTAAAATTAAACAATGCTTATTTGTCACTTCTATGCTAGACCAATCTAAGGTAGCTAAGAATCCGTCATAGTCTGTATTTGTGCCATACCATGAACCATCTGTTTGACGCACCATGGTGTTGACACAGCCGATAGATTTTGCAATGTCGCTAAGATGGTCACAAGCGTGCATAGCCTCTATTTTATAAGGAATGGTAATGTTCAAACCCTGCAAATCAGGGCGCTGAAAGAAGGCTTGCACATCTGTTGGTTCCACTTCAAAAATTTTATAGGAAGGATTCCCTAAAGCACTGTGAATCATAGGGGAGTAGGTGTGGCCCAAGGTGCGGCCTAATAATCCAAACATTTACACCTCCAATGTGCGATGACTGAAGTGACGGAATGCATGTGGGTCATGTTCCAGTACAAAATCTAAGAGGACAAGAGCCGTCAAGGCTTCTACCACAGGTACGGCACGCAGTGCTACGCAAGGGTCGTGGCGGCCTTGTATTTGTAATATTTCAGCACTATGGTTACTGAGGGATACAGAGTTTTGCTCATGATAAATAGATGGTGTGGGTTTAATGCCCACTTGCATGACAAGAGGCATACCGTTGGTAATACCACCTTGGATGCCACCGCTGTTATTCTTTTCTGTGCGAACACCTTCATTAGTCATGATGAAAGGATCGTTTTGCTCACTTCCACGGGACGCACAGCCAGGGAAAACAGATCCAAAGGAAATACCTTTTACTGCAGGCATGCCGAACAGCGTAGCTCCTAAGCGATTTTCAATACCATCATAATTGGGATTCCCCATGCCAATCGGTAAGCCGGTGGCAAAGACTTCTACGACACCACCCGTGGAATCGCCAGATGTTTTTAACTCTAGTACAAGTTGCTCCGCTCCATGACGTTGTACACGATCTAGCATAGGAATTATTTCTGTGCTGATACTAGCGAGCTTGTCCATAGGTGGGTTAGTATAATCAACGGGTACATCTTGGATTGTGCCTACTTGTGCTAAGTGGGCCCGCACGTGAATGCCGATGGACTCTAATAGTTGTAGAGCAATGCCACCAGCTACGCACACAGGGGCAGTTATACGAGCGGAGAAATGACCGCCCCCACGCATATCCACGTACTCGCCATAGCGCATGCGAGCGGTGTAATCCGCATGGGATGGACGTGGTACATCTCGTAGATTATCGTAATCCCCACTTCGTTGTGATGTATTTTGAATGGTGAAAGCCAAAGGAGAACCGCTCAGTCTTCCTTGTACAATGCCTGCTTGAAACTCAGGGATATCTGTTTCTTTTCGTTGTGTTTGTAATTGATGTTGCCCTGGAGCCCGTCGCTTCAGGAAGGCTTGTAAGGCTTCTAGATTGACTGGAAACCCGCAGGGAAGTCCGTCCACAATGCCGCCAATAGCTTGACCATGAGAGGCTCCAAAAGTGGAGACTTTCACAGTACGACCGAAATAGGATGCCATAATTACTCCTTTTTGTGTGATAGATACAGTGTGATGGTTACTATTTACATACTAATAGATACGAATACTACAATAGTAATATGTGATAACTATAAAAGCGCATTAAAAAATATATTATTTTAGGATAATGAATCAGTTAGAATAAGAAGATACATTATTTAGTATATGATAGTACCAATTTAAATAAGCTTATATGCTATGGGTTTCTCCGCCCAAACGCTTCCAATCTGTAAAGAAGTGAGGGTACGATTTGCTGATGGCTTCGCTGTCTTTTAGAATCATAGAGGATGTGGCGATAAGTGCATTCAATGCACCCGCCATGACGAGGCGATGATCATTCACACAGTCTACGGTACCACCAATCAGTGCGCCTGTTCCTGTGATATATAGATTATCTCCCTCGATACGAACAGTGCCACCAGAATCGCGAACTAGCTGTGCTACCGCTTCTAAACGGTCGGACTCTTTTAATCGAAGGCGAGCCCCATTGATGAAAGCAGATTCTCCTTCGATGGAACAAGCTAAGCTAGATAGGATAGGTAATAGATCAGGCATTTGCTCTAAATTCACATGGAGTGGTTTATACGCTTTGCCTGTAACTGTCACAGTAGTGCCATTCCACGTACAAGTGACACCAGCACTTTCCAAAATGAAAAGGATACGTTTGTCGGCTTGTACGGAATCAGGGCGCAAGCCTGTGACGGAGATAGATTGACCTGTCATAGCTGCCGCCACTAACCAAATGGCACCATTAGACCAATCCCCCTCAATGGGGTATTGCTCATTGCCGTGGAACTGTTGGTTCTCTTCAATAGTGAAACTAGGATACCCATCTTTCGTCGTTGTTTCTGTCACATGCACGCCGAAGTCCTTCATCGTTTCTATGGTTAATGTTACGTAGTCTTTCGATTGTAAGGAACTTGTGCAATTTACTGTTGTATATCCTAATTGCGGTGCCGCTAAGAGAAGTCCAGAGAAGAATTGAGAACTTACGGTGCCCGTCATGGAGAAGGTACCACCTTGTAATCGTCCAGTCATAGTGAAAGGCGGTGCCTCTTGTGAAAAGGACACTCCGTGGTCTTTCATTTCGCTCAGTAATGGTTCTAGTGGACGTTCTGGTAGACGCCCTTTGGCATCGACTTTCACAGTATCACAAATCGAAGCGGATACAGGTAAGAGCAAGCGTAAGGTCGTGCCGGATTCGTGGGGCAATACTTGCCCCGTCGTAGGAGCAGGGCTCGGAGTGACATGAGCCACGCCATTTTCATAGGTAATCGTGGCACCGAGGGCTCGCAAGGAATCCATAGTAGCATCAATGTCCTTAGAAGAATGGGAAATTAAAAGGGTGCTAGGACTAGTTGCCAAGGCAGCTGCAATTAAAGCCCGATGGGCATGAGCCTTAGCCGGTATGGATGGGATTGTGCCGGATAAGGGCACATTAGAAACATGTTGCATGGGGGTCCTTTCTGTTATTTTGACATAGCAATGTATGGAGATTATTACAAGTATAATTATCAAAAGGTAAAATGTAATCTCTAATTTGATTAATATCTTATGCTAGTAATTCTATAATAGTCGAAAAAGGTAATTAATATAGTACCATGCACTAATTATACAATGTTTAATGCTCTAGTTATAAAATACAGTACTTAGCAAGTTCCTCGAATGTTACTTGTTTTAGCACCGACGTACCATACCCAGTAGGGACAACGATGGTAATAGAGCCAGAGGCTTTTTTGTCATGACTAGCTTCCTCTAGGATTACATCTTTTGCAATCGTCGTTGTAGTGGGTAATTCATGGGCTATTAGTAGCTGCTCAATACTAGGAATAATGGTAGGGTCTAATTCTTCGTGAGCTACGGCACCTTTTGCCATGATAAGTAATCCTAAAGCAACAGCATTGCCGTGGGGAATGGTGAAAGCACTACCGTGTTCGATGCCATGACCAAAGGTGTGACCTAAGTTCAACGTCGCACGGAGGCCGCTTTCCCTTTCATCTACTTCCACCACATGGGCTTTGATACGCACACATTGAGCGATGACAGTATCTACATCTTCTGGGTATTGTAAAAGTGGTCGTTCCCGAAGTTGATCTAGTAACTCTGGATGGCCTAAGAAACCGTATTTAATGATTTCACCACATCCATTAATCCATTCTTTATTAGGTAAGGTAGACAGTGTTTCTGGATCGCAGAGAACAAGGATGGGCTGTTTGAAAGCACCCCATAAATTTTTACCGCAGTCTAAGTTAACAGCCGTTTTACCACCTACAGAGGAATCGACCGCAGCCAACAGAGAGGTAGGTACTTGTACATAATCGATGCCTCGCAAGTAGGTGGCAGCAGCGAACCCAGCAAGGTCGCCGACGACGCCACCACCTAACGCAATAATGAGGTCTTTCCGAGTCAATTTTACGGTTCCTAATGTTTCTATTAGGTCCATGAGACGATATCCGTTCTTTTCACTTTCACCATGAGGGAACGTATAGGTATGAACGGTGTAGCCTGCTGTTTCTAGAGATTTAGAAACTGTAGATGCATAGAGAGGCCCCACATTGTCATCAGTAACAATCATGACGGAACAAGCAGGTTTGATAGAGTGTAAGTACTCACCAATGCGAGGCAAGCTATGTCGCTCGATAATCACATCGTAAGCAGTGGAGGCTTGAATATGAATCGTATTCATAGGAGTGACCTATTTATGACCTAATGCGTCACGTAATGTGAAGACTTGGTTAGCCAATGCAGCGAATTGCTCTGGACGTAAGGATTGCGGACCATCGCAAAGTGCTTTTTCTGGATTGTTGTGAACTTCAATCATTAAACCATCAGCCCCGCCACCAACGGAAGCTAAGGAGAGGGATGGAACGACACGGCTCATACCTGCGGCATGACTTGGGTCCATGATGATTGGTAAGTGAGATAATTCGTGCATCATTGGAATGGCAGTTACATCCAATGTGTTACGAGTTCGTGTTTCGAATGTACGGATGCCACGCTCGCAAAGGACGATTTGTTCATTCCCTTCGCTCATGATGTATTCCGCAGCCATTAACCATTCTTCGTAGGTTGCACATAGACCACGTTTTAATAAGATAGGTTTACGCAATTTACGGACTTCTTTTAAAAGATTGAAGTTTTGCATATTGCGAGCACCGATTTGTAGCATATCTACATTGTCGAAGTATTCTAATTGAGAGATATCCATGACTTCTGACACGATAGGAAGACCAGTTTCTTTTTTTGCCTCTGCTAAGAAAGGTAAGCCACTTGGTCCCATACCTTGGAAAGAATATGGGGAAGTACGAGGTTTGAAAGCACCACCACGTAGAATCGTAGCACCAGCGGCTTTTACGGCCTTAGCCACTTCGATGACTTGCTCTGGTGTCTCTACAGAACAAGGACCTGCGATGATAGCGAAGTGACCGCCACCGATTTTAGCATCCCCTACAGTCACCACAGTATCTTGAGGATGGAACTTACGATTTGCTTTTTTGAAAGGCTCTTGAATACGCATTACCTTTTCAACGTATGGAAGGGATTCAATGGTACGTAAGTCCACACGAGACGTATCGCCAATCAAACCGATGATATCTTGTTGTTCTCCATGGACAGGATGTAATGCAACGTCAGTGGCTTCTAGTAGTTGACGTAGTTCTGCAATTTGTGCTTCTGTTGCTGTAGTGTGTAATCGAATAATCATAATGTCCTCCTAAAGTAAAACTTGCATATATAGGTAATCGTGAGTGGGGTATAAGAAGATATACAAAAAGGGCTACCCGCCTATACCTAGTACGGGTAGCCCTTACCACTATTTAAAGCCACTCAGTGATGATTCCTAAATTAGCGTAGCTCAAATAGTCCTTTACCCGTAGTTTGGATAAAGAACCAATAAAACGTATTTGCATTTGTAGTAGCTAAATTGATTTGGTTCATCATTGTAGTGACTCCTTTCTTTCAATAATTGGGTTTAGTATACTCCTTTTAGTTAAGTTTGGCAAGAAAAAAATTCAAATTGGCTCAAATAAAAAACTGAACCCACAATAACGATGAGAGTTCAGTTATATCAATGGTGCGCCTAGCAGGAATCGAACCTGCGCACCCGGTTCCGGAGACCGGCGCTCTATCCCCTGAGCTATAGGC
>CALGLI010000309.1 GCA_937930265.1 uncultured Veillonella sp.
GAACAAACATTATGAAATACCGTTTGTGAGGGGTATACCGTGCTCTTCCCTTTGCCAGATTCAGTTAGAAACGCCACAAGGCTACATAGCATCACAAGTTCCGTCACAAAAAGCCTCCAAAAGTAAATAGCCTTCTTTTCTCCTAACTATCATCTACGCAAAAAGCACGCAACATGCTCCTGAACAAACATTATGAAATACCGTTTGTGAAGGAGTGTGTTGCGTGCTTTCCTTATACTACTTCATGATTTACATGAAGGCTATTTACTTTCTACTTTTTGATCCAAGGCATCAATTTACGTAATTCGCCGCCTACTTCTTCTACTTGATGTGCTGCAGATTGTTTACGTTGTTCGTTAAGGTATGGATACCCTGCTGCATAGTCACCAAGGAATTGATCAGCAAATTTGCCGTCTTGGATATCTTTCAATACACCACGCATAGCTTCTTTCGCTGCTTCTGGGATTACTTTTGGTCCTGTAATATAGTCACCGAACTCAGCTGTGTTGGAGATGGATTTACGCATTGTTTCGAAACCACCTTCGTAGATCAAGTCGATGATTAATTTCATTTCATGAACACATTCAAAGTATGCATTCACTGGATTGTAGCCAGCTTCTACCAATACTTCGAAACCAGTTTGCATCAACGCACATACGCCGCCGCAAAGTACTGCTTGTTCACCGAATAAATCAGTTTCAGTTTCTTGACGGAAGTCAGTTTCCAAAATACCGGAACGGCCACCGCCTACACCAGATGCCCATGCCAATGCCACTTCTTTAGTGTCTCCGCTTGGATCTGCATATACAGCGTACAAGCAAGGAACGCCAGAACCTTCTTGGAATGTACGACGTACTAAGTGACCAGGGCCTTTAGGAGCTACCATGAATACATTTACATCAGCAGATGGTTTAATTTTACCGAAATGAATGTTGAAACCATGAGCAAATGCCAAGTACGCACCTTGTTTAAGGTTAGGAGCAATGGATTTTTCATAAGTTTCTGCTTGTAATTCATCTGGAATCAAGATCATCACAACGTCTGCACCTTTTACAGCCTCGCCTGTTTCTTTGACTACGAAACCAGCTTCTTCCGCTTCTTTCCAAGATTTGGAACCTTCGCGAAGACCGATTTGTACGTCCATGCCGCTTTCTTTCAAGTTCAACGCATGCGCATGACCTTGGGAACCGTAGCCAAGAACTGTAATTTTTTTACCTACTAATGCTTGTAGATTGCAATCTGCATCATAAAATACTTGTGTGCCTAAAATGTTACCTGCCATTGTGATAACCTCCTACTGTGTAATACATTTGTTAATGTTTATAATTTACTAGATTTTCTAGTGAAATTCAACTGATTTTCAGCCTTTCGGCTTACGGATTTACCATACTTACTATGATAAATCGGTATGATTAAAAATATCTTTGTACACTCTATAAAAACATTTTATGAAAGTACTTGCAACCAAGGTCGATCTTGGACCCAAGTCACTTTCACAGATAAACCATAGAGTGCGGATAAGATTTCATCGGTAATGACCTCTCGTTTCGGCCCCGATTGAAAGATTTTACCTTCTTTTAATAGTGCCACATGGGTCACTGTGGGAAGGATTTCCTCGATTTGGTGCGTCACGTAGATGAACGGACAAGGACTATCCTGAGTCCCACGTTGATTGAGATGACGGAGTAATTGTTCTCGACTCGGTACGTCTAACCCATTGCATGGTTCGTCTAAGATGAGCAAGTCTGGACTCGTCATCAAAGCACGACCGATTAAAACACGACGTTGCTCCCCTGTGGAAAGTACCCCGAAGTGACGATATTCTAAATGTTGTAATCCCATACTTGCTAAGACCGCATCACAGCGTTGTTCTTCTTCCTCTGTCACTTCTCGATACACACCGATAGTTCCATGCGCTCCCGATAGCAAAATTTGTCGCACCATTTCGTCTCGCATGGTTCGTTCAAATTGCCCTAAGGTAGAGCTGACGAATCCGATCCGATCTTTCACATCTTTCCACACGCATTGCCCAAAGGTATGTCCTAGAACACGCACCTCACCACGGGTGGCGCAGGTATAGGCCATAATCATGCCCAGCAAGGTGGATTTACCTGCCCCATTGAGACCCAATAGCGCCCAATTTTCCCCTGTGTTCACATGCCAGTCCACACCTTGCAAAATCGCCTCTCCATTGCGGACGAAGGTAACGCCCTCGTAATGTAACAACTCTCCTTGCTTTGGTATAGTCATTACATTTTTTCTCCACGGCTCATCGCGGTGCAACCTGTTTTCGCAATTTCCAGAATGCCATATTCTTTCATAATTTCTATGAAAGCATCTAGTTTCTGCGTTTCTCCTGTAATTTCTATCACGATAGAGCTAGGTCCTACGTCGAGTACATTGCCACGGTACACATCCGCTAATTGGATGATTTGTGGTCGTACCGACACATCCGCTTTTACCTTGATGAGCATTAATTCACGGCGCACTACTTGATCTGGAGAGAACACTTTCACTTTGATGGCATCCACTAGTTTGTAGATTTGTTTTTGGATTTGGTCCAATTGCACTTCGTCTGTTTCCACCGTTAAGGTAATCCGAGCTTGATCCTTTGGAATAGAAATGCCCGATGTCATTTGGGTTACGGAATAGCCACGACGATTGAATAAGGACAAGATTCTAGCCCCAATACCTGGTTTATTTTTTGTAATCACTAACACTTGGTGTTGTTGTACTTTACTCATTGTCAGGGCCTCCTTTCAATCCCATCATATCTTTGGCAGTGCAACCGGCTGGAATCATTGGGAATACATTTTCTTCTCGTTCTACCACGCAGTTAATCACCACTGGCTCGTCAGATAGGATCAGGTCTCGTAATTGGCTGCGCAACTCTTCGATCGTAGATAATGTCACCCCTTGTACACCATAGGCTTTTGCCAAGGTTTCAAAGTCTGGGTTCACCTCTAAATCTACGAAGGAATAGCGACGTTGATTAAACAACTCTTGCCATTGACGAACCATGCCCAAGAAACCATTGTTGATGATGACAACTTTCACAGGGATATTATAGGCTTTCAATAAGAGCAATTCTTGGCTGTTCATTTGTAAGCCCCCATCACCTGTGATGAGTACTACCTTTTTATCTGGTTGTGCCACTTGTGCACCGATGGCTGCTGGCAAGCCAAAGCCCATCGTACCGGCACCACCGGATGTGATGATCGTATTCGGTTTGGAGAAAGTAATAAATTGAGACGCCCACATTTGATGTTGTCCCACATCTGTGACAACGATGGCGTTACCTTTCACGATATTGTCGATTTCTTGAATGACCTTTTGTGGTAATAAAGAATTTCCCTCATGAGGGCGCACCCGAATTGGATATTCTTCACGCCATTCACGGATGCGTTCCAACCAACTTTCATGAGTTTGTGGAGTCAACTCATGATTTATTTCATTCAATACATGTTTCAAATCCCCAACGATAGGTATATCGATAAGTTTATTTTTACCAATTTCAGCTGGGTCAATATCTACGTGGATGATCGTAGCATCTTTACAGAACTCCTTCGGTACCCCTGCAATACGATCGTCGAAGCGAATCCCTAATGCTAATACTACATCTGCTTCATTCACAGCATAGTTAGCATATACTGTACCATGCATGCCTAACATACCTAGCGATAATTGGTGTTCTCCTGGAAAGGACCCTAAGCCCAATAACGTATTCACTACTGGAACTTGGCATGTAGTAGCTAATTTGTAAAGTTCTTCTGTAGCATTCGATAATAGTACCCCATGACCTGCTATGATAAGCGGTCGTTTTGCACCTTTCAATAGATCGATAGCTTTCTTGATTTGTTTTGGATGTCCAATGTAATTCGGATCATAGCCTTCGATAGAAATTGGTTCATTAAAAATAGCTTCAAATTCTTCATAAGAAATGACATCTAGTTGCGCATCTCGTGTGATATCTACTAGCACCGGACCTGGTCGACCAGTAGTCGCTAAGTAGTACGCTTCTTTCACAGTGCGAATCATATCTCGGATATCTTTCACCAAGTAGTTATTTTTCGTCACCGGCATGGTAATGCCTACGATGTCCGATTCTTGGAACGCATCTTTTCCTAGCAAGTGGCTGCACACCTGACCTGTAATGGCCAAGAGAGGAATAGAATCCATATGCGCCGTCATAATACCTGTCACTAGGTTCGTCGCCCCTGGACCAGATGTGGCTAGGCAAACACCACATTTACCAGATGCACGAGCATAGCCGTCCGCTTCATGGGCCGCCCCTTGTTCATGACGTGCTAAGTAATGGTTAATACCCTCGAAATCATAAATTTCATTGTATATAGGAATTACGGCACCGCCGGGATAGCCAAATATATCTGTCACTCCCAAGCGCTTCAATGTTTCTAGGAGTATGCGAGCTCCTCGAATCATCTTCTGTTCACTCATAGTTTATCCTCTTTCTATATCCATTCTATTCATTAGTCATGTTCATTAAATTCATTAGAACTGATACGGTGAATCGTATATCCACGGTCCGCCATGGCAGCCGTAATTTTCTTAATATGGTCTTCTCCGTTCGTTTCTACAGTCACCACCAACTCCACTTCATGGAATCGGTCTAGGTTTTTAAACTGATTATGTTCTAGTTTGATGACATTCGCATTTTGTTCTGCTAAGATTTCAGATACTGCCACTAATTGACCTGGTTTATCTGATAAATTCACAGCAAATGTGAAAATACGGCCCCGTACAACTAAGCCTTTGGTAATCATGGACGCAATGGTTAGTACGTCGATGTTGCCACCGCTCAAAATGCTGACCACTGTTTTGCCTCGCACCCTTAATTTTTTCAAGCCTGCCACTGAAAGTAAGCCAGCATTTTCACCGATGATTTTATGTTTTTCCGCCAATAATAGGAAAGCTTCCATCAATTCATAGTCGGATACGGTGACGATTTCATCCACATAGGTTTGAATATATTCTAAGTCTCTTGTACCAATTAATTTCACAGCTGCCCCATCGGCAATGGTGCTTACAGATGGTAAATTCACAGGTTTTCCTTCTGCTACGGCTGCTTTCGCACTGGCTGCGCCTTCTGGTTCTACACCAATGATCTTCACTTGTGGATTTTTCAGCTTCGCTGCTGCTGCCACACCGGAGATCAATCCGCCACCACCAATTGGTACTAAGATAATGTCTGCATTTGGCAATTCTTCTAAAATTTCTAAGGCAATCGTTCCTTGCCCTTCGATCACATCTTCATCATCGAAAGGATGGACAAATACATAGCCGTGTTTTTCTTGTAATTCGCAAGCTTTTTCATAGGCTTCATCATAAACTTCGCCAGCGAGCACCACTTCTGCGCCGTATTGACGCGTCGCCTCTACTTTGATGAGCGGTGTGTGGCGTGGCATGACGATGACTGCTTTAATGCCTAAACGTTGGGCTGCTAGCGCCACTCCTTGCGCATGGTTGCCGGCAGAGGCGGCAATAACACCGCACGCCTTTTCTGCTTCTGTTAGTTTAGAAATTTTATTGTACGCGCCCCGTAATTTGAAAGACCCTGTACGCTGTAAATTTTCCGGTTTAATATATACATCATTGCCTGTTTCTTGTGAGTATACAGAGCTATGAATTAATTTTGTTTTCACGGCGATGGTAGCGAGTCTCTCCCGAGCCTCCATGAAATCGTATAATTTATGCATATAAACATCCTTTCCTAAGTCTATATTCTATGTATGGAACTGTACTTCTCTCATAGATATACCCCGACTGTATTCCCTCATAAATATATCCTAATTGCGTTCCCTCATAAATAATTCTATATCCTGACTACATTCCCTCTTATGCTTCGTCTAGGATTTCGATGGCACCTTGTGCCGCAGAGGATACATGCATAGCATATTTTTTCAAGTATCCTGTGACATCTGATTTGTACGGTGCTAAGTTTGCTTTTCTTCGTTCAATTTCTTCCTCTGAAAGTTTTACATTCAAGGAACGGTTTGGAATGTCAATTTCAATGATATCTCCATCTTCTACGATAGCGATCGTGCCACCAGAGGCTGCTTCTGGAGATACGTGACCAATGGATGCACCACGTGTAGCACCAGAGAAAC
>CALGLI010000310.1 GCA_937930265.1 uncultured Veillonella sp.
AACTAATCGAGATGACGCAGAAGATATTGCTGATAAGTTTGTACAACTCATACCTCAAGCTGTTGGGGGAAAAGCAACAAATCTAGATATATGGGGAAGAGACACATTAACATTGTTGATCTTGCGAACAGTATTATACCCATATAATACTTTGAAATTGATTCGTAATGACTCCGTTCATGCTCGAGAAAAGAGAAATATTGATATAACAAGGAAAGATATAAAGGTATTAATAGACCGAAGTATCCGTACAATAGAAAAATACTTAAACGCTGTTGAAGAAAATAATGATGACGTATAGGTAACGCAATAAAAAAGTATAATTCTTTAATGAAAGTTTATAAAGGCTATAAGAGGATTGCCTATTCTGCTTATAGCCTTTTTAACAAAGAATAACATTTTCTAACTTTTAAATGATGATACTAAACGAGTTTTCATCTTGCAAGGTTGTGCTGGCTTTGGTAAAACGTTTTTGATGCAAGGTGTGGCTAAGTATTTATTTAACAAGAAAAGACAGGTTTCTTTAATAGCTCCAACAGGTAAGGCTACTAAAGTATTGACTAAGAAAAGTGGTTATGAGGCGACTACCATTCATAAACATATTTATAAGTTTAAAGAGTTGGAAGAAGTAGTGCTAAATATTTTTTACAACGGAAAAGGATTGATTACCAATATATTACCTCATATGCCTGGCTGTAAAGATAGTGCCTTCCGAGATGAAGTTACAGTATGTATCGTTAGGTAATAAAGTATAACGTACATTCGTATTTTATATAACTTATGTTTATATCTAGCTAATTTCAACGTTTAGGAGTATAATGAGGTATACAAATGTCTATTCCAAATGGTAGCAATACTGGAATATGCAAAGTTGAGGAGGGATTAGTATGAAACAAATACGCTCGCTATTAGTAGCAAACCGTGGCGAAATCGCTATTCGTGTACTTCGTGCATGTAACGAAATGGGAATCCGTACGGTAGCTATTTATTCTAACGAAGATGCACTTTCATTACATCGCAATCAAGCAGATGAATCTTATTTAGTAGGGGAAGGTAAAAAACCGGTAGATGCATACTTAGATATTGAAGATATTATTCGTGTTGCCAAGGAACATGATGTGGATGCCATCCATCCGGGATATGGCTTCTTGTCTGAAAATGCACATTTTGCACAACGTTGTGAAGAAGAAGGGATTACGTTCATCGGTCCAAAAGTAGAACATTTAGTGATGTTCGGTGACAAAGTAAATGCTCGTATTCAAGCAAAAAAAGCAGATATTCCAATGATTCCAGGCAGTGATGGTCCATTGAAAGATTTTGCCGAACTAGAAGCGTTTGCTACGAAATATGGCTATCCATTGATGATCAAAGCCGTGAATGGCGGTGGTGGTCGTGGTATGCGTGAAGTGACAAAATATGAAGAACTTCGCGATGCTTATGATCGTGCGAAATCTGAAGCAAAAATGGCCTTCGGTGATGATGATGTGTACGTAGAAAAATTAATTGTAGAGCCAAAACATGTTGAAGTACAAATTATTGGTGATGAACATGGCAATATTGTACATTTGCATGAACGTGATTGCTCTATCCAACGTCGTCATCAAAAAGTAGTAGAAGTAGCGCCAGCCTTTGCTTTGTCTCGTGATTTGCGTGATCGTATTTGTGCAGCCGCTGTGAAAATCATGAAACACGTGAACTATGTCAGCGCCGGTACGGTGGAATTTTTGGTAACTGCAGATGGAAACTTCTATTTTATTGAAGTCAACCCTCGTATTCAAGTAGAACATACAGTAACAGAAATGATTACAGGCATTGATATTGTGCATACGCAAATTCGCATTGCCGAAGGTCATGCATTGCACAGTGAAGCGGTAGCCATTCCTGCACAAGAACATATTCGTTGTGAAGGGGTAGCCATCCAATGTCGTATTACTACTGAAGACCCTAAAAACAACTTTATGCCTGATACCGGTAAAATCTTAGCGTACCGTAGCTCTGGTGGTTTTGGTATTCGTTTAGATGGTGGTAATGCTTTCACTGGGGCCGTAATTACACCATATTATGATTCCTTGCTAGTAAAAGCTACGTCTTGGGCGTTGTCCACAGAAGAAGCTATCCGCAAAATGTTGCGGTGCTTGCGGGAGTTCCGTATTCGTGGTGTAAAAACGAATGTTCATTTCTTGGTGAATGTACTAGAACATGAAGTATTCCAATCTGGTGATTACAATGTTCATTTTATTGATGAACATCCAGAATTGTTTAATTTGAAAAAAGATAAGGATAGAGGTACAAAACTGCTTCGCTACATCGCTGATGTAACTGTCAATGGTTACAATGGACATAAAGAAGAGGTACCAACATTTGAACCACTCATTATGCCATCTAATGTACTAGGTGCACCAGTAGCGGGTACAAAGCAAAAATTAGATGAATTAGGACCAGAAAAATTCTCTAAATGGGTGCAAGAACAACGAAAAGTATTGTTTACAGATACCACATGGCGTGATGCCCATCAATCCTTGTTTGCTACTCGTTTGCGTACAGCTGATATGGCTCGTGTGGCAGGTCATGTTGCGAAGGGATTGCCTAATTTGTTCTCCCTAGAATGTTGGGGCGGTGCTACTTTTGATGTGGCCTATCGTTTCTTGCATGAAGATCCATGGGAACGGTTGCGTATGTTCCGTGAACAAGTGCCAAATATTTTGTTACAAATGTTACTTCGTGGTTCCAATGCAGTGGGATACACAAGCTACGCAGATAATGTAGTACGTGAATTTATCCGATTAGCTGGCAAAAATGGTATCGATGTATTCCGCATCTTTGACAGCTTAAATAGCTTAGATAATATGAAAGTTGCCATCGATGAAGTGCGTAATCAAGGTAAAGTAGCAGAAGTTGCTTTATGTTACACAGGAGATATTTTAGATCCTCGCCGTGATAAATATAACTTGGCATATTATGTCAACATGGGTAAAGAACTGGCAGCAGCTGGAGCTAACATTTTAGCCATCAAAGACATGGCTGGTTTATTAAAACCTCAAGCAGCGTATAACTTAGTAAGCGCATTAAAAGATGCCGTAGACTTACCAATTCACTTACATACTCATGAAGGTTCTGGTAATGCTATATACTCCTATGGTCGTGCAGTAGATGCAGGGGTAGATATTATCGACTTAGCATATTCTGCCTTTGCCAATGGTACAAGTCAACCTAGCATGAGCTCCATGTACTATGGTTTGACTGGACATGATCGTCAACCAATTATGAATGTAGACTATATGGAAGAAGCATCTAACTACTTTGGTTCTATTCGTCCATACTACAAAGGGGTAGATCATACATCTTCTTACCCAAATACAACGGTATATCAACATGAAATGCCTGGGGGACAATATTCCAACTTGCAACAACAAGCGAA
>CALGLI010000311.1 GCA_937930265.1 uncultured Veillonella sp.
ATCCGCCTAGGGTGGTGTATAATAAAGAAATAAAGGAGTTTGAGTATGAATGTATATTTAGCAGTGGCTATTGGTGGAGCCATTGGTGCCATGATGCGATATGGCATTGGACAGTACATAGTCACGAAAGGTGCGCTGTATCCTTGGGGGACAGTACTAGTGAATATGATAGGTTCCATGCTAATTGGTTTAGGTATGGCATATATTGAAGGGCAACCTAATGTGTCACCTTGGGTTAAGCTGTTATGTATTACAGGTTTTTTAGGTGGACTTACAACGTTTTCTACCTTTATCTTTGAAGGATATATGCTACAAGAAAAAGGGTTGTGGCATATGCTATCCTACATGGGTGGACAGGTATTAGTTGGGTATGGACTATGCGGGCTGGCTTTCACCATTGGTAAACGAATGTGGGGATAATACAATGAAAGAAATACATGTAAAAGATGCAGTTGGACAAGCACTTTGCCACGATATTGTGCGCATTGTTATTGGAGAAGTAAAAGATACACCGTTTAAGCGGGGGCATGTCATCCGTGAAGAAGATGTGGTATTGCTATTGCAATTAGGAAAAGAACATATTTATGTGATGGAAGAATCCGACTATAATTTGGTTCATGAGGAACAAGTAGCAGAAGAATTATATCGTTTTTGTGAACATCCATCTATCAGTCCTACACCAGTACAACAAGGCAAGATTGAAGCGTTGGCGAATCATGATGGTGTATTGACTGTAGATGTAGAAGGACTTCATGAAATCAATAGTATTGGGGAGTTGACCATTGTTACAAGATTACATGGTACGCCGGTGAAAACGGGTCAACCTGTAGCGGGCATGCGATGTATTCCATTATTATTAGAAGCATGGCAATTAGAAGAAGCAAAACGATTGCGCGAAGGTAAGGAACCTATCTTACAAGTCTATCCATTTGTGCGTAAAAAAATGGGCATTGTCACTACCGGTAGTGAAGTCTTTACGGGGCGTATTCAAGATGCGTTTACGGCGGTTATCCAAGATCGTGTAGCGGAGTATGGAGTGGAATTAGTGGCTCATGAAATTGTGCCAGATGATACAGATGCAATAGTGCAGGCTATTGATAAAGTAAAATCCCAAGGAGCAGAGATTATATTTTGTACGGGAGGTATGAGTGTAGATCCTGATGATTTAACGCCTGGTGCTATTGCACGCTGTGCAAAAGAAGTGGTGACCTATGGATTGCCGGTGTTGCCAGGCTCTATGGTATGCATTGCTTATTTAGAAGATGATACTCCAGTATTAGGGGTACCAGGTGGTGTATTGTACAATAACCCGAGTGCCTTTGATGTGATTACACCACGGTTGTTAGCAAATGTGCGTATTACGAAAGAAGATTGTATTCGTATGGGGCATGGAGGTTTTCAATCAAAATAAATAAAATTTTAAGAAAAATGTAGTTGACAAAAATAAATCCCATCTATAAAATAGGAATAAATTTAAGTGTTTTATAGATGAAGTCTAAGTAGAGGAGAATTATTATGGCTATTGTAAAAAATGCAATTGACTTAATTGGAAACACACCAATATATCAAATTCCAGATACTAATGTATATGTAAAACTTGAAAAATATAATGCTGGTGGAAGTGTCAAAGATCGTGCTGTTCTTGGCATGTTGCAAGATGCTAAGGAAAAAGGCTTGATTAAAAATGATACAATTATTGTAGAAGCTACTAGTGGTAATACAGGTATTGCTTTAGCTATGCTAGGAGCTATGTTGTCTATCAAAACAATTATTATAATGCCTGAAAGTATGAGTAAAGAGCGACGTGAATTAATTAAAGCTTATGGGGCGCAATTAATTTTAACTCCAAAAGAGTTGGGGATGAAGGGTGCACTTGGTAAAGCTCAAGAAATTCTTGATAATTATCCAAATGCGGTGACATTAGGTCAATTCGTGAATCCTGCGAACCCTCATGCACATTATGAGACCACAGCAAAAGAAATATTACGAGATGTACCTAATGTAGGTATTTTCGTAGCAGGTATTGGTACAGGTGGTACTTTCACAGGAATAACAAAAGCCTTGAAAGAGCAACATCCGTACATTAAAGCGGTTGCAGTAGAACCAGAAGGGTCTCCAGTGATTTCTCGAGGTACTGGCGGCGTTCATAAAATCCAAGGAATTGGGGCTGGTTTCATTCCAGAGAATTTTGATTCGACCTTGATGGATGAAGTGCAAACGGTGACGGATGAAGATGCCATTGAGGAAGTGGGTAACTTCATGCGTGAAACCGGCATAGGTATCGGAATTTCTTCGGCAGCTGCTATTGTAGTGGCTCGCCAATATGGACGTAAATTTCCAGATGTAGATGTTGTTGTTGTAGCTCCAGATGGGGTTGAAAAATATCTATCTATGATTCAATTTGAGAGTGTAGATTGGATTCATTCGTAATCGATTGTGATACAAAAGATAGCATGGTCTAGGCCATGCTATCTCTGTATAGGGAGGCATTTATGAGAGAGGTATGGAATTCTATTCAATATAATATACAGCGAGTATTACAATCTGATCCTGCGGCTACCTCTTGGTTTATGGTACTTTGGACATATCCTCATATAATAGCTTTATTTTGGCATTTTTTTGCTCATCGTCTTTATCGAAAGGGCTGGTTTACTTTGGCTCGACGAGTGGCATTACATGCACGTCGCGAGACGGGCATAGAGATTCACCCAGGAGCTCAAATTGGGAAAGGTTTGTTTATTGACCATGGGATGGGTGTTGTTATTGGCGAAACGGCTATTGTAGGCGATAATGTAACTCTCTTTCACGGGGTGACCCTAGGTGGTATGGATTCTCGCAAGGTTAAGCGCCATCCTACAGTGGAAGATGATGTGCTCATTGGGGCTGGCACGAAGGTGCTGGGAGATATTACGGTAGGCAAAGGGTCTAAGATCGGCTGTAATCTTGTAATCAAACGAGATGTGCCGAAGAATGTGATAATTTTTGAAACGGAGCCAGAACATATTGTATATCGTCGACCTAAGGTGAATCGGTTGCATACAGATAGTTATGTACCAAGACGTCATGCGTTGCCATTAGAACCGAATGAGTTTACAGATGATATGGCTTGGCATATCTAGGAG
>CALGLI010000312.1 GCA_937930265.1 uncultured Veillonella sp.
TGTAAACTATAAGGTATATAAAACAAATGGGGAAGTCATCGAAGTGGACAACCCTGCTAAATTACCACCGCCAACTGAAATTGACTATGTAGAAGAGCCATATGTAAAGGCTACCACTATCGTGCCTAAAGATTATGTGGGAGCCATTATGGAACTTTCACAGGATAAACGTGGGGAATACATCAGCATGGAATACATTGATGAAAGCCGTGTATCCATCGTGTATCATTTGCCACTAGGGGAAATCATTTACGATTATTTCGATAAATTGAAATCTGCTACGAAAGGCTACGCATCCTTGGATTACGAATTGATTGGCTACCAACAATCTCCAATGGTGAAAATGGATATCTTATTAAATGGAGATCCTGTGGATGCCTTGAGTATTATCGTTCACAAAGATCGCGCTCAATTACGTGGCCGTGCCCTCGCTGAGAAATTGAAAGAATTGATTCCTCGTCAAAACTTTGAAATTCCAATTCAAGCGGCAGTAGGCACAAAAATTGTAGCCCGTGAAACGGTAAAAGCATGGCGCAAAGACGTATTGGCAAAATGTTACGGCGGTGATATTTCCCGTAAACGCAAATTGCTAGAAAAACAAAAAGAAGGTAAAAAACGCATGAAAGCCGTAGGGTCTGTAGAGATTCCACAAGAGGCGTTCATGGCGATTTTGAAAGTAGAAAACTAATGAATACAACTCGTATTCCAGTAGGTCACAGGGGAATGTACATCCACATTCCCTTTTGCCGTCAAAAGTGTACCTACTGTGATTTCCCTTCGTACCAAGGATTAGAAGACTATTTTGATGTGTACGCCTATGCGTTGCGCCAAGAGGTTGAGTCTAGTCAATCCCTGTTGGGGACAGAGCCCTTCGATACGATTTACTTCGGCGGTGGAACCCCTACTGTGTTGTCTATTAAGGAATTGAATCGTATATTGGAGACGGTGTACAAACATTACACCATCGACAACGATGTAGAAATTACCATAGAAGCAAATCCAGGTGAGGTGGATGCACAATACCTGAAACAATTGCATGAACTAGGAATTAACCGCATCAGCTTTGGTGTCCAAACGTTCCGTGATGACCATTTGCGTGCGTTGCATCGAACCCATACTGCCAAGATGGCACAGCAAGCTGTGCTAGATGCTTATGAGGTAGGGTTCCGCAATATTAGCATTGATCAAATCTATGGATTACCACAGCAAACACTGGAGGATATTTCTTATAATCTAGATATTATTCAGTCTTTGCCCATAAATCATATCTCTATCTATGGCCTACAAGTGGAACCTAGCACCTTATTGCATCGCCAAGTCATAGACCATTCGGTCACTTTACCCTCTGAAGATATATGCGAACAGATGTACGACTGCCTTATAGAAGGACTAGAAAAACAGATGTTCGATAGATATGAAATTGCTAGTTTTGGTAAAGAGGGGGCTTTCAGTCGTCATAATATCAAATATTGGCATGACGCTGATTACATCGGCTTTGGTGCTGGTGCCCATTCCTTTGTGGGGAATCGGCGCTTTCAGAATACCCCTTACGTGGTGCCTTACATCCATAAGATTGAAATGTGTGAAAGTCCTTGCATAGAGAAAGAAATTATCACGAGCCCTCGTGACTATGAAGATTTTAGCTTTCTTGCATTGCGCACGAAGTGGGGCTTAGTACCTAGTTTGTTTGAAAGTCGATTTAATTTGGACTTTCACAATATATATGGATCTGTCATTACAGATCTAATACGTAAACAATTGCTTGTTTATGAAGATGATGCATATCGTCTCACTAAGGAAGGGGCCAAGCATGGGAATTATGTGTTTAGTCAGTTCCTTACGTCCTAAGTAGGAATGTACGCCCATACAGTTAATTTAGGAGAGTTTTATGAAAACAGCAGTTATTTTACATGCCTTATTCAGTGAGTTCACATACGAACAAATGGAGGCAATTTTTAGCCTAGCGAAAGAACATAATGGAAAGTTCCGTATCGTTCCTACAGGCATTCAAATTTATGACATTACAAAAGAACAAAAGGTATCCATCTTGGAACAATTACCAGATGGAGTTGTACAAGTACAACATAAATCGGTGAACTCCATCGTGGCATGCCGAGGCACAGATGGATGTAGCCACGCTTTTGTGGAAACCATTCCGATGGCGACCATGGTAGACCAAAAACACTACGGCAAAGATATGCCGAACAAAATTCGCATCGGCATCAGCGGTTGCCCACGATGCTGTGCTGAATCCATGATTAAAGACATCGGCCTAGTGGGAAAACCAAA
>CALGLI010000313.1 GCA_937930265.1 uncultured Veillonella sp.
ATAGGTGCGCAATAATGAGATATGCTCCTCTGACCATCCACCAAGAATGCCACCTAATGCCAAGCACCCTTCAATGAAGTCTGCTGTTTTCTTTTGTGTTTTTAATAGGTATCGGTCTGTACCTTGATCTAAGCGGTACACATCTTCCATTTGCATAAATTCGCCTTCTACCAAGGCAGAAATAATTTCAGAAAAAATAGTTAAACATGGAATGGACCCGATTTCAGCTACAATACCGAAGGCTTTGGCAAATAAATAGTCCCCGCTAAGAATGGCTACTTTATTTCCTTTTGTGCAATGAATAGACGTCACGCCACGTCGCACTTCTGCTTGGTCTAACACATCATCATGAATAAGTGTAGCCAAGTGCAACATCTCAATGGCTGCCGCCATACGAACTCTATCTTCTTGTTTAGACTCTCCACTCAAGGCAATCAACAAACACAATTGCGCCCGTAATCGCTTGCCGCCCCCTGCTGAAAGAGGACGAATGAGGGTATTAAAATCTTCTGCACCAGTTTGTAGAGATTGTTGCAAATATGTTTCTACACGCTCTAAATCGTTAGAGACCCGCAGTTTCATTTGTGCATCTGTAAGAATACTCATTCCTCTTCCCCCAATAAGACCGCATTAATACGCGCTAATAAACGATCACGACCTGTATGCTTTAAAGAACTGTACAAAATGGGCGGATGCCCAGTTGGGTATCGTTCTTCAATGGTCTTTAACTGTTTTTGTCGTTCGTTCATTTTTAATTTATCCGCTTTTGTTACCACGATTTGTAAAGGTACCTCATGTGACTGCAACCAATCAAAGGCCTCCTGATCAATGGGTAATTCTGGATGACGCCCATCAATGAGTAAACACAATAGCATCATCCGTTCGCTTTGTAAAATATAATTAGCAATAAAAGAAGACCAAATATTGGTATTGGAACCACCTGTTTTAGCATATCCATAACCAGGTAAATCGACTAAGAACCAATCAAAGCGACGTTCCATATCATCTGGTAAATCTTCCTTTGATTCTATACTAAAGAAGTTGATGGTTTTCGTTTTACCTGGCGTACCACTGACCAGAGCCAATCCTCTATGATTACATAAAGAGTTAATCAAAGAAGATTTGCCTACATTGGATCGTCCCAAGAAGGCGATTTCAATGGTATCACCTTCTGGGTATTGATCCGCCTTCACCGCAGAGGCTATATATTTCGCTCCGATGATGCGTGGACCTGTGGACTCTTTTCTAGTATAGACTGGTTTTGGATGGCGTTTTACTGCTGGTTTCTTCTTCATAGTAATGCCTTTTCTAATACTTCTTCCATCGTTTTTACAGGCGTGATAATCAACCCTTCTTTTACGATATCTGGTAAGTCTTGAATATCTTTTTTATTGCCTTCTGGAATAAGTACTTCTTTCACTCCGTAGCGAAGAGCTGCCAATAATTTTTCTTTCAAGCCACCGATTGGTAATACTCTACCACGTAAGGTAATTTCTCCAGTCATGGCAATATCAGATCGTACTTTTTTACCTGTCAAAGCAGATACGATAGCCAATGTCATCGTAATCCCCGCAGAAGGACCATCCTTAGGGGTCGCTCCTTCTGGTAAGTGAACGTGAATATCTAGTTCCTTATGGAATTTTTCTGGTAAACCTAACTCTGCTTGGCGATGACGAATATAAGACATAGCCGCTTGACCAGACTCTTGCATGACCTTGCCTAGGCTACCAGTAAGATTTAATTTGCCTGCACCTTGCATAGTTGTGGCTTCACATGGTAACACTACACCGCCCACAGAGGTCCATGCCAAACCATATACAAGACCTACTTGCGCTTGTTTTTCTCGAGATTCTTCTACAAATTTAGGCGTGCCCAAATAGTCCACTACATTTTTCACTGTTACTTTAGGTGCTTTATCACCTTCTGTAACCACAGCAAATGCCAATTTACGACAAATTTTAGCAATTGTTTTTTCTAAGGTACGAACACCAGCTTCACGAGTGTATTCAGAAATCACACGCTTTAATACAGCATCTGAAAGTTTTACACCTTGATCTTGTAAACCATGTTTTTCAATTTGCTTAGGCACTAAATAGCGTTTAGCAATTTCTAATTTTTCTTCCTCTGTATAGCTGCTAAGTTCGATAATTTCCATACGATCCAATAATGGTCTTGGAATATTACCTGCCACGTTCGCAGTAGTAATCCAGAACACATCAGAGAAGTCAAATGGAATTTCAATGTAATGGTCACTGAATGTACTATTTTGCTCAGGGTCTAACACTTCTAATAAGGCAGAAGATGGATCCCCTTTATAATCGGATGCTAATTTATCAATTTCATCAAGTAAGAACACCGGATTACGAGTACCTGCATTTTTAAGTCCTTGAATCATACGACCCGGCAAGGCACCTACATAGGTACGGCGATGACCACGAATTTCAGCTTCATCACGTACACCACCTAAGGATGCACGGATAAACTTACGATTCATAGCTTTCGCAATAGAGCTAGCTAAAGAGGTTTTACCTACCCCTGGTGGTCCTACTAAACATAAAATAGAGCCACCTTGTTTACCAGATAACTTGCGAACTGCTAGGAATTCTAGAATGCGTTTCTTAATTGTTTCTAAACCGTAATGGTCACCATCCAGTACTTCGCTAGCCTCTTTCAATTCTAAACGATCATCAGACAATGTGTTCCAAGGTAGTTGTAATAGCCAGTCGATATAATTGCGCAAAATATTGGATTCTGGCATCATTTGTGGCATACGACTATATCGCGTAATCTCTTTGTCGATACGATTATGGATATCCTCTGGCAACTCTAGTTTCGCTAGCTCTT
>CALGLI010000314.1 GCA_937930265.1 uncultured Veillonella sp.
AAAAACCCCAAATAGGAATGGGCCTACAAAAGCTTTTAAAATATATTTATCTAATAATCGCATAGCCCCTCCTATAATTTAAAGTTATCCCCTAAATAATGTTCACGAGCGATTGGATCATTCGCAATTTCATCAGGGGTACCCTCTAGGAGGATTTTACCATTACTCAAAATATAAGCCTTATCTACAATCCCCAATGTTTCGCGAACATTATGGTCTGTAATCAAGATACCAATACCGCGGTTCTTAACGTGTAAGATAATTTGCTGAATATCAGCAACCGCAATTGGATCGACACCTGCAAAAGGTTCATCAAGAAGGATGAAATTAGGTTCTAAGGCGAGGCAACGCGCAATTTCTACACGGCGTCGTTCACCACCAGATAATTGCATCCCCATACGGTCACGGACATGTCCAATATGAAATTCTTCAATCAATGATTCCACGATAGCTTCAATCTCATCAGGCTTTTTTGCCGTAGTCTGTAGCATGGCACGAATATTGTCCTCTACAGACATGGAACGAAAGATTGATGCCTCTTGCGGTAAGTATCCAATACCTTCAGCCGCCCGCTTATACATAGGAATATTTGTTATATCCTTGCCATCAACGGTAATGATACCAGAACTTGGTCTTTCAATGCCTACAATCATATAAAATGACGTAGTTTTACCGGCCCCATTAGGCCCTAATAGACCTACAACTTGGCCTTTATCAACGCGTAGACTTACACCATCTACCACATTGCGTCCGCTAAAGGTTTTAACTAAGTTTTTGGTTTCTATATACATATATTATCCTTATTTATTCGGAACAATGACGAGTGTACTACGTCCACCTAATGTTTCAGCAGAATCATCAGCTAAACGAATTTTCAGTTCCGGTGCATTCAGTACATTACCATTTTGAACGGCATGCGCAGAACCAGATAAGAGTACCACTCCATCATTTTGGTTTGGCGTTTGTGTATATGTAGCTCGGTCAGCAGAACCAGACACGTTTCGTTCAGGATTAGAGAAAGTAACATTACCTTGCGCTACAGCACGAACTTCCTTCATCCATCCTTCTACCTTATCACCGGTTAAGGTTGTCCCTTCAGCAATCAAACGGGCATTGCCTGTAACAAGACCGTATTCAGAGTCAGTACTATACTCAACACTGTCGCCAAAGATTTGGCGATCAGCACGTTGTAAATGAACGCTACCATTAGCAGTGAATTTATTATTATTGTAACTGTGAACCGTTTGAGCAGACATGGCCATATCAGAACCAATCATAGATACACCACCATCAAGATTTGCTTCTTGAGTTTTTGTATTGTACCAACCCTTGGCACCAGTCATAGTTTTATCCGCTTGGGTAATAACAACATTACCTGTTGCATCTGCACGACCTGAATTGCCATCATAAGACAATGTATCAGCGCTGATAGTCAACGGATCATTTGCAGCCCAAACTGTAACAGATGCAGTCATGAGTACAGCTAATATAGCCATACCAATCTGTTTTTTCTTATTCATCATATTTCCTCTCAATTACTTCTTTGTTAATTTCGCATGTCCAATGGCTTTAATAATTTTTAAAGACATATTGCCCTCAAGCTTGTCACCTGTGAGGGTTACATCCTTACTGTTATAAGTGAAAGCCGTTTTAGATGTCAATGTTTTCGTTTTGTTATCAAAATGAAGGGCCTCAGTTTTAAATTCTGCACCTTCCGTATTAGTAGCAGTAACGCCTTGATCAATATCAAGAGAATTTCGATC
>CALGLI010000315.1 GCA_937930265.1 uncultured Veillonella sp.
TTCTTGCAAACCCCCCGGTAAATAGCCTAGTTTTTCCCCAGCCTCTACAGCAGGTCTCGTCAAAATAATACGATCCACTTCACGATTTTTCAAGTAAAATGCTGCCAGTGCAACAGCTAAATAGGTTTTTCCTGTTCCCGCAGGACCAATACCAAAGGTGATCGTATTGCGACGGATACTATCTACATATTGTTTTTGGCCCACTGTTTTAGGAATGATAGGATTCCCCTTTACCGTCACATTGATAGTATCTTCATAGAGCTGAAAAAGAGCCTCTTTTTCGCCTTTCAAAATCATATTAGTAGCGGTTCGCACATGATGATCCGTAATCTTAATATGATTTTTAAATAAATAGAGTAAGACATCAAGGACTTCTATCGCCACCTGTACATCTGAATCAGAACCTGTCACATCTATGGTCGTATCTCGATGTAATATATCAACTGTCAACAATTCTTCCAATGCTTTTATATGGGATCCTTGCGGTCCCACAATCGGTCCTACCATGTCATAGGTAGGTATGGTAAATCTCTGATTAGCCATATGCTCCCTTTCACAGAAATTTTTGAACCGCAGCGCCATGTAAATAATCATAGCCGCTGCCTTGAGAAATATCTTCGTCTTCCATAATTTGATCAATCAAATCTTGTACACGCCACCAGCCCATAGACCAATTCGTGAAGATTGTATTTTCCTCTGGCGCACGTCCCACCAATCGTTGTAATACAATCTTAGGATCTAGGTAGCGTAAAAATTCTACCACTCGTCGAGCGTACTCTTCTGCACTGATTAAGGTAAACTCTCCGGCCTCATAATCTCGCGCCATCTTCGTGTTCTTTACTAAGTATAATGCATGGAGCTTCACTTGGTCTACTTGTAACGCTGATAAAGTTTTCGCTCCTTCAATGACATCGTCCATCGTATCCCAAGGTAGGTTCAATATCATATGAGCACACACTTCAAATCCATAGCGCTTGATGCGTAATACTGCATCAATAAACTCCGCCATCGTATGTCCTCGGTTTACCTTTTGTAATGTATGATAGTTCACCGATTGTAAGCCTAATTCTACATAGATATCAATGCCATATTTGTTTTGTATATCTTTTAAAATATCTAAATAGGCATCATGTACACAGTCTGGACGGGTGGCAATGGCAATGCCTACTACATGTTCTAGACATGCTTCCTCCACATACTGGCGAAACTTCTCTGGTAGCAAATAAGTGTTACTAAAATTCTGAAAGTACGGTATATATTTATAGGCCTTATATTTTTTCGCAATATGCACCACTGTTTCATCAATTTGCTGCTTCACCGTCATAGAGGCTGGTCGATTTTCATAGCCTGCCCCAATTTCTCCGCAGAACGTACATCCACCTATACCTGCGGATCCGTCACGATTAGGACATGTCAACGGCAGTGCCACTGGAATTTTATAAGCCTTTTCTCCATATCGTTCCTTATAAAACGCAGATATCATACGATACCGCTTTGGCTTTGTAGTATCACTCATCTTACACCTCCTCCCTGATAGTTGGACTCATATTTTGTTCATGATGAGTTAGATAAGTATTTGCACATTGGTGAGGACGTATGAAAGGTTTCGTCTCACCTTTTACATCGATTATGATAGTATATTTTTTGTCTATGCTAGAAATAGTATCATTCAATACATAAACACTACTGTCATTCACACCTTGGCAACTCGTGCTAGCAAATTTTTGTTGACCATAGCATTCTCTAGTATTTTCTACAGAACCTAGATAGGTATCAGAAAGTTCCTCATTAGACAATGAGATTACAGGCGTTATAGAATTGATACACTGTTGTATCCCTAAGTACGCTAATGCCTCAC
>CALGLI010000316.1 GCA_937930265.1 uncultured Veillonella sp.
TAGACAATTATCGTTATACTTATAATGGAATACATATATATTTCAACAGAAAGGCTGAACCCAGTGCATCATATACGGGGTTCAGCCTCTTTCTATAGTAAAGTATAATACCGAACAAAAGAACGGCTAGTTCCAAATTGGTTCTAGCCGTTATTATGTTCGGTGTTATTTGTTGTTGCCCATTACTTTTTTGATCGCTTTCACGCCTTTAGAAGTAATGTTTTTGCCTGTTTTAGTCAATCGAGTACGAGTGCGTGTCACTCTACCCATGGCAGTGAGAGAAGTACGCTTGCGCGGTTTCATATCTCTTTCATTGCCGAAGTCACCACGACGAATACTAGTAGCTTTTACTTTTTCAGCTCCTACAGATCGTTGTAACTCTTTCATAATCACTTTTGTTTCTACAGACTTTTCAAATGTATATACATCTGCTGCTACATAGCCCAATTGTGGATACGCATGAAGAATTACATGGCAGTGATGAGATACAGCTACCAAGAAGATTTCATCTTCTAAGAGCTGGCAATCAATTTCCTCAACACATTGATTTGTAATTGCTAAGGCATTTACAATAGCATTTTGTAAAACAGCAGGAGATTCTATTGTTTCATCAATACAGGAATATAAATCAATTAATACGTGTTCTCCTAATACGTGCATGTTTTCACCTACTTTCATTTCTTTTCTATTATATAAAATAAAAATTAATTTGTAAAATAATTATGCTTTTTTTTCATAGCAAATATCATAAAAACTAATTTATGTAATTTACTAAACTCTACTCATATGATACACTATTGTTAAGACATAGAATGCTATGTCTTTTTGAACGAGTGGTTCAAAGTTGTAAATGATACTACATATAGTAATGCCAGGAGGTCCTATTATGAAAGCACCGTTACGTTACGATTTTGCTTCTTTTGCTACAGAAGCACAGGCTGTATGCCCTGAACGAGTATTTACTGATTTTTTACATCGCTATGCCTATGGCGTCGATGCATCTTGTTATTCCTATGTGCCAGAAGTAGTGGTAAAAGCAAATAATGAAAAAGAAGTGGTTCGTTTATTAGAATTGGCGAATCGCTATGGTACACCAGTTACATTTAGAGCAGCAGGAACTTCTTTATCTGGTCAAGCATCTAGTGATAATGTATTAATTGTTGCCAATGATGGATTTAAACGGATGGAAGTCCTAGATGGGGGCAAAGCGTTGCGTTGTGACTGCGGTGTTATCGGCTCTGATGCGAATGAAAAATTACTTCCTTATGGTCGTAAAATTGGTCCAGATCCTGCGACGATTGCTAGTGCTTTAATAGGAGGTATGTTTAATAATAACTCTTCTGGTATGTGCTGTGGTACCGTAGAAAACTCCTATCAAACAGTAAAATCTGTTCGTGTGGTACTAGTGGATGGC